>JABEUU010000187.1 GCA_013044295.1 Candidatus Dormiibacterota bacterium | reverse complement strand
CGGAGGTTCGAGTCCTTCCGGGGGCACCAGCTTTTGAGTTCAGAGACTGCCCCTGAGGGCCTCTCCGATTCACTTGGGTGGTCGGCAAAACTGGTGGAGTAACTGGCCACGATCAGCCGCCGGGCCATCCCGATGAGCGTTGGCTAGACCGCCACCAAGCAGACAGCCACCACTCCTCGCCAACCGCCCGCCTCCTCTCTGCTTGCAGTCCCGATCACGCTGTAACCAGAGCCGCCACCTGGCTGGCGAGTTCACCTGAACTCAACCTCCCTGGAGAACTGCGGCATGGCGGGCACCCCGGGAGCGGTCCCGTGTCCGGGCAGCCGCTGGTGCGAAGAGCTGAGGAAGTTGGCCCGATGCCGCCCCTTCCCGTTTGATGAGTGAGCGGCTGGGACGCGCACCAGGTCGATCTGCTGGCGATCACCTCAAACTCCCCAGACCTGATCACTGAAACTCCCCACCTCTGAGCTGGCCCGAGGGCCAGCTCAGACGGTTTGAAACAGAGGGATAGGGCCCCCCAAGCTGGCGGTGTATCAGCCGGCCAGCGAGAGGAGCCCAGCCCATGATCACACGGGGAGAAGACGTGGAAGCGAGCGCACTGAGTCAGCGGGGATGGTCCATTTCGGCCATCGCCCGTCATCTGGAGAGGGATAGGAAGACAGTTCGGGCATACCTGCGGGAAGATCGACAGGCAGGTGTCCGCCGTCGGTCCGAGCCGGACTGGCTGGCACCCTTCGTGCCATATCTGATGACCCGGTTCGACGACAACGCCCACATCTGGGCCACGGCCTTGTTCGATGAGGTAAAGGCCCTGGGCTATATGGGCAGCTACCCGAGCTTTGCCCGCCAGCTACGGCTGGCGGGTTTACGGCCGCACTGCGAAGCGTGTGCCGGGGTGAAGGGACGAGAGTACATCGAGATCGCTCACCCGCCAGGAGAGGAATTGCAGTGGGACTGGTTCCATCGCAGGGCCCCCTGGGGTTGCACTGCCAACGTGCTGCTGGGAACGCTGGCCCACTCCGGGCGGGTGCGTGGGGTACTGGCGGAGTCCCTCGCCCAGCCGTACCTCATCGAGGCCATGGATGGGGTGCTCCGTCGGCTGGGTGGCACACCCAGGGTCTGGCGGACCGACCGACTGGCCACCGTGATCGTACCTGGGAGTAGGGACGTCCAGGCCAGCTTCGCCCCTGTGGCGAAGTACTACCAAGCCATCGTGGAGCCGTGTCCCCCACGCCGGGGAAACCGGAAGGGGGTCGTGGAATCGGCTGTAAAGTTCTGCTGCGGCCGTTGGTGGCGGACCATGTCCGCCGCCGACCCGGCTGCGGCTCAGGTCAGCCTCGACCACTTCTGCGCCAGCATCGGCGATGCTCGGCTGCGGCCGCCGGGAAGATTGGAGGATCCTCCTCAGGACGGCAGCCGGTCGCGGTGGCCAACGGTGGGTGAGTTGGCCGAGGCGGAGCCGCTGCTGGCACTGCCGGCGGTCCCCTACCCAGCCCAGATTGAGGCCGTGGCCAAGGTGGCTGCCAACGCCACTATCGCCTTCCGAGGCAACCGCTACGGCGTGCCGACAGGGCTGCTTGGCGTGGAGCTGCAGCTCCGGCATCGACTGGGGTCCAACACTCTGGAGGTTCACTCCCCAGCCGGGGTGCTACTGGCCAGCCACCGGCTGGCGCCATCCGGATCCGGAGCGGTGGTGCGCTCCCTGGAGCAGGCGGCGCAGTTGGAGAAGGTGGTGCTCGCCCAGTTCAACTCGGCAGCTCCCTGTGACCGCAAGGGCAACTACCCGCCTTCGGCTGCAGCCCGGGCTGAGGCGGAGCGGCTGCTGGCGAGTCTGGGCCCAGAGGTCAGGGTGGACCTCTCCGCCTACGCGGCCCTGCTGGAAGGGGGTTACCAATGAGTGAGGCATCTACCTACCAGACCCTGCGAGGGCACTTGGGGACGCTGCGGCTGGCGGCGGCCGCCGAGGCGCTCCCCGCCGAACTGGAGCGGGCGAGTGCCGAGAAGCTATCCCACACCGCATTTCTGGAGCGGCTGCTGGCCAAGGAGGTCGAAGCCACCCTGGCCCGCCGCCAGACCAGCTTGGCCCGTTTCGCATGCCTGCCATCACCATCGCGGATCTCCGACTTTGACTTCTCAGCGCAGCCCTCAGTCGACCAAGCGCTGGTCAGGGAGCTGGCCAGCCTGCGCTTCCTGGAGGACGCCACCAACATTCTTCTGATTGGGCCTCCCGGAGTCGGCAAGACGATGCTGGCGGTGGGCCTGGGTTGGGCCGCGGTCGAGGCCGGCTACCGGGTCCACTACACCACTGCCTCGGATCTGGCAGCCCGTTGTCACAAGGCGGCCCTGGAGGGACGCTGGGCCAGCGTGATGCACTTCTACGCTGGGCCTCGCTTGCTCATTGTTGATGAGGTGGGATACCTCCCCCTGGCCGGCGAAGCCGCCGCCGCCCTCTTCCAGGTGGTGACCCGCCGCTACCTGAAAGGCAGCATCGCCCTGACCACCAACTTGGGCGTGAGTTCTTGGGGGAAGATCTTCGACGACCCGATGGTGGCGGCGGCCATGCTGGACCGCCTGCTGCACCACTCGGTCGTGTTCAACATCAACGGGGATAGCTACCGGATGCGGGCTCACCGGGCCCGTGCCGAGGCGACCCGCAGGGCGGTGGCCCCATGAGCCAATCCCCGTTGCGTGCCGATGGCGTGACGATAGCCTGCCCAGTCTGCGGACGTCCGTTCATCCCGTCTGGCAGACGGGTGTACTGCACGACCGCCTGCAAGGCCTCCGCCTACCGGAGACGGCAGGG
>JABEUU010000036.1 GCA_013044295.1 Candidatus Dormiibacterota bacterium | reverse complement strand
CTGGTGGCGGACCGGGTTCGGCGCCAGCCGCTCCTGATCGCATGCCAGGCGGTCGGGGCCATGGTGGTGATGCTGCTGGTGCTGGTTCACGGCCGCGACCAGGTGTGGCTCATCTGGTTGGTGATGGTCGCCTACGGCACCACCGCAACCTTCATCAGCGCCGCCAAGTCAGCTCTCCTGGTCACGATCGTGCCCCGAGAGCAGCTCGGCGACGCCAACGGCTTTCTCAACACCATGGCCGAGGGCCTGCGGCTGGTCACCCCGCTGGTTGGCGCCGGTGTGTTCACGCTCGCCGGCGGAGCGGTGGTTGCGGAGCTGGACGCCGGGACCTTTGTGATCGCCGCGGTGGCCCTGATGCGGCTGCGGGTGACCGAGCCGGCCCCCGCGCCGAGGGAGGAGCACTGGCTCGCCGAGATGGCAGCGGGTTTCCGCCACATCTGGCGGAGCCTCCCCTTGCGTCGGATCATGCTGGCCCTGATTCTGGTGCTGGCGGTCCTCGGCTTCCTGGAGACCGCCTTCTTCGCGGTGGTGACCAGCGGACTTCACCGGCCGGCGTCCTTCGTCGGAGTGCTGATCTCCATCCAGGGGGTGGGCGCCATCGCCGGGGGCCTGTCCGCGGCCAGCGCGATGCGCCGGTGTTTGGAGACCAGGTTGACCGCCATCGGGATCGCCGCGGTCGGAGTCGGCTCCGCCATCTGCGTGGTTCCGGCGTATGCGGCCGGGATCGTGCCCATGGCGGTGGTGGTCATCGCGGCGCTCTTGGTCGGATTCGGACTGCCCTGGCTGGTGGTGGGCTCGAGCACACTGGTCCAGAGGCAAACGCCGCTGTCGCTCCAGGGCCGGGTTGACGCTGCCTACGGACTCCTCTTCGGCGGCTTCCAGACCGCGTCCATAGGAGTCGGAGCGATTCTCATTGGCGCCCTCGGCTATGTGCCCTCCCTGCTCGCCGTGGGGACGGTCTGCCTGCTGGCCACCGGCTACCTGCTCACCAGAGCCGAGGCCGCCCCGCTCATCGGAGACGAGCTCACTGGAGCCACCTGTGGCGGGTAGCACGCCCGAAGCCAGGATTGGGTGGCACTGTCGGGCCTGGTGGCGCCGCCCGTTCGCGGCCTGGTCGATCCGGGCGGTTGGCTCACCGGACCCGCCGAACAGCGCCCGGCCGGGGTCCACTAACCCGGCGCCGCTGCGCCCGTCGCGGCGCTGACCCACGGCACCTACGCCGGTATCCTTCCGGCCATGCCCCGAGCGCTCATACTGGGCGGCACGGGCCCGGTCGGACGGGCTTCTGCCCGGCGCCTTTTGCGAACCGGCTGGCAGGTTGCCCTCACCGGACGTGACCGCGGTCATCTCCCAGTTGAACTCGCCGCCGAGGGAGCCCAGTTCATCGCCGCCGACCGCTCTGATCCCGCCCAGCTGAGCGCCGCATTGGGAGACGGCGCCGACTTGCTGGTCGACTGCCTCTGCTACACGGCGGCCGACGCCAGCCGACTCCTGGCGCTGGCCAGCGCCTGCGGATCCACCGTGATGATCTCCAGCAAGGCGGTGTACGTAGACTCCGCCGGCAACCACTCCAACTCGGCCACCCCGCCTCACTTCCAGGGCCCGGTCACAGAGGCGCAGGAGACCCTGGCTCCGGGCGCTGGCGACCCGCTGACACGCTCCGGATACGGCGCCAACAAGGCGGCTGCGGAGCAGGTCCTGCTCGACAGCGGCTGGCCCGTGACCGTGCTCCGGCCATCCAAGGTCCACGGCCCTGGAGCCGCGCGGCCGCGTGAATGGGTCTTCGTCAAACGCGTGCTGGACAAGCGACCTGTGGTCTTCCTCCGTCGCCGCGGCAGTGGCGTGGACCATCCCACGGCCGCCGCCAACATCGCCGCTCTGATCGAGGTGGTCGCCGCCAAGCCCGGGCGCCGGATCCTGAACAGCGCCGATCCTGACGCTCCCAACGCCCTGGAGATCTCCCGCGTCATCGCCCGCCAGCTCGACCACTCCTGGGATGAGGTTCTGCTCGACGGCGGCGAAGATCCTGAGCTGGGCGGGCATCCCTGGGACGCCCGGTATCCGGTGGTGCTGGACACCAGCGCCGCCCTTCAGCTCGGCTACCAGCCGGCTGGGGATTACGCGGCCACGGTGGCGGATGAGGTCGAGTGGCTGGTCGGAGCCGCGCGGAGCCTCGATTCGGTGCGCTTCCGGGCGGGGCTTGACCGCGAGTACTTCCGGCCCATGTTCAACTATGGGGCCGAGGACCAACACCTGGCCGCCCGCGCGGCCGGCTCCTGAGAGAGCACCTCGGAGTGCCCCCTGCGTCGCACCGTCAGCGGCGACCGGCCCCGGTCCACGACACCCACGCAGGGGCTTCGCCGCAGCCCTCAGGCCCCCTGACCCGAGGGTTCGAAGCGGAAGTACCTGGCCGCCACTAACAGGACCACGGCACCTACTCCCAGCAAAATTAGGATGTCCGGCGTCACCTGGGCCAACGTTTGGCCGCCCGCCATCAAGCCCCGTAGCCCATCGCTGAAGTAGGTGAGGGGCATCACGGTGGAGAGCTTCTGCAGCCACAGGGGCGCCCCGGCCAGGGGGTAGAAGACGCCGGCCACAAACAGCTGCGGTAGGGAGACCAGATTGGACATCACCACGGCCGCCTGCTCCCTCCTGGAGAACGCGGCGACCAGAAAGCCGGCGGCCAGGAAGCACATGGATCCGATCAGGAGCAGCAGCAGCACGATCCAGGGAGATGGCCCCATCCCGACCCCATAGAGAAGATGGCCGACCCCCAGCAGGACCGCGATCTGGATCGCCACCAGCACGATCTGGGAGACCACGCTGGCGGCGAGGAAGACCCAGATCGGAGTTGGGGTGGCCCGGATGCGACGCAGAGTTCCCTGCTCTCTGTCCCCAACCAGGCGCAGCCCGGCCGAGAGCCCGCCAGCCAGCACAGCGTAGGCCAGCACTCCAGGGGCCAAGAAGGCGATGTAGTTGGTCTTGGCCAGGGAGTCCGAGCTGATCCCGCCCGGCGAGTGGACCGTCTGGACCACCGACTGCACGGCCGGCGCCTGGCCCAGAAGGGCCTGGTTGAGGCCCGCCACGGCCGCCTGGGCCTCAGCGGTCAGAGCGCCATTCTCGGTCACGTTGCTGGAGTTCTCGAGAACCAGCACGGACAGCGGCCGGGTTCCCGCCACCACCACCAGCGCGAAGGCGGCGCTGTTGTCCAGCACCCGCCGGTGGGCCTCCGAGGCAGTCACATAGCGCACGTCGAAGGACTCCTTGGGCAGCGCCCGGATCAGGATCCGGGAGTACTGAGGAGGCGCCACGATGTCCACGTTGAGCGTGCCCCGCTGGAAGAGGCCGCCGAAGATGACGATCAGAAGCAGCGGCACCAGCACGTTGAACACCAGCACCTGGCGGTTCCGATAGAGGATCTTGATGTTGGCGGCGCTGAGCGCGACCAGGGGAATCCAGGGCCCGGTCCCCAATGGGCGAGCGAACCGCTCCGGCACCGGCTCGGGGGAGTCCGGCATCAGGACCGATCCTCGCTCAACTGCCGTCCCGCCTTGTCCAGGAAGACATCCTCGAGGCTGGGGGGACGCACGGTCACGTCACGCAGCGCCTCCTCCCCCAGCTCCCTGCCGAGGGCGGCCAGGATCGCGCCCACCTCCTTGGTCTGCAGTTCCCAGCGCCCCTGGCCCCACCGTCCTCGAAGGACTCCGGGGAACCGAGCCAGATCGGGCTCCCGGGGCGCCGCCAGGCTGATCTTCGCAGCCGCGCCGAGCTCCGCCACCAACTGGGCGGGCGCTCCCTCGGCCACCACCCTACCGTGGTCGATGATCACCACCAACTCGGCCAGCTGCTCCGCTTCCTCGATGTAGTGGGTGGTGAGGAGAACGGTGCGCCCCTGGCCGTGCAGCTCCTCAATCAAAGACCAGGTCTGGCGTCGGCTGAGAGGATCCAGGCCCGTCGTCGGCTCGTCCAGGACCACCAACTCCGGGTCGTTGCACAAGGTGAGCGCGATTTGAAGCCTTCGTTTCTGACCCCCGGAAAGGGCCGAGGCGCGGCGGTTGAGCATCTCCTCCAGGTCAACCAGACGCAGCAGCCGGACCGGGTCGGTGTCGAAGCCATAGAGACGACCGAACAGACGGATGGTCTCAGCGCAGGTGAGGTCGTCATAAAGGGCTCCCTCTTGCAGCTGCACTCCGACCCGCCGGCGCGCTTGCAATGGACTCATCCCCAAAACCAGAACCTGGCCCGAGTCGAAGGGCTTGAGACCCTCGATGATCTCCATGGTGGTGGTCTTGCCAGCGCCGTTGGGTCCCAGCAGGGCCGCAATCTGACCGCGTCCAATGCGCAGATCCAGCCCCTTCACGGCCTGGACGGCACCATAGCTCTTATGGAGGTCCCGGACCCAGACCGCGCTGTCTCCACCGCCGGTCGGAAGGGAATGTGCGGAGATGACAGAGCTCCCGGCTCTCCCTGGTGGCCGCCAGTCAACCCCAGGACGGCCGATCTCCATCAGGGTACCAGCGGGGCCACCAGGGAGCGGTTCCGGCGAGGTGAAACCAGCTCCCCGCGGGTCTGCCGCCTACCCTGGAGCGATGAAGAGCATCTGGGCGCGCCTGCGCCACACATTTGTGATCCGAGTGACGGTGTGCTACCTCAGCCACAACGGGCCCAACCAGGCGACCCTGATCTCCTGGAACCTGCTCTTCGCCATCTTCCCAATCGTGATCCTGGCCGTCACTCTCGCCGGGGTCGCCCTCCACGACCCCGCCGCCGGTCGCGCCGTGGCCAAGGCGGTGGCCTCCCTGCTGCCCGGAGGAAGGGGCTCCGCGGTGCTCAAGGCCCTGGACGCCTTTCACCGCGACTCGGGCTGGCTCGCCATCGTGGGCGTGGTGGGACTGATCTGGTCGGGCACCTCCCTGTTTGGAGCCATGGACCAGGCTTTCGCCGCCATCTCGGACGGTAAGTCCCGAAGCTTCCTCCCGCAAAAGCTCATGAGCGTGGCGATGATCGTCCTGTTCACCGTCCTGGCGGTTCCGATCGTGCTCAGCTCGAGCCTGCTGGCCGTGTTTGAGTCACTGCCCCAGGTGCCCAGCTGGCTCCACTCCGGGCCCCTGGCCCTGCTCCTCCAGGCACTGGCGGCGGCCCTGGTGGGGACTGTCTTGTTCGGCGCCATCTATGGGCTGGTGCCCCACCAGCGCCCAAGGCTCTTGCCCCTGCTGCGCGGAGCGGCCACCTCGGGGGTGCTGTTCGAGGTGCTCAGCCTCGCCTTTCCCCTCTACTTCCACCTCGAACATGGATTCAGCTCCTACGGCTCCACATTCGGCCTCTTCTTTGTGATCCTGGCCTACGCTTTCCTGGCGGCTCAGATCACAGTGCTGGGCTACTCGGTGGCGGTGGTGGCGAACGGCCCGGCCGGGCCAAGGGACGGAATCAAGGCCCCGCCTGACCCTGCTCCACAGCCGACTGGCCCATGAACCTTACTGGCGGTACCGGTCTGGTCCAATTGCCAGCCGCACCGAATGCCACTTCTCCTTCTGCACGAAAGCAGGTACTTTTGTTTGAGTATCCAAGTGAGCTCCGGGGCAAGTCAGATGTTTGTTCCTGGTCTGCTGGCGCGGCCCGGTCCGCTCCATGGCCATGCGCTGCGCCAGATGGCTCACCAGGACCACACCGAGCTGGGGACCGACGTCAAGGTCGGGTCGCTCTACGGCGCGATGAGGCAGCTGAGCGCGGAGGGCTTGCGGGCGGCTCGGCGGACTGAGCAGGGGGGCAGACAGCCCACCCGGACAGTGGATGCCGCCTCCGCAGCCGGGCGCCGCGAGTTAGAACGAGTGCGCCGGGCGGTGCTGCCGGACGCTCAGCTGAGACCCGCCCCTTTCGATCTGGCACTGGCTCTCTTGGACCGGGCCCCAGGCCAGGATCTTCCTGAGCTGGTGCGTCGGAGCAAGGCCGCGATCCAGGCCGCAATGGAGGCCCGGCGAAGGCTCGGGGCCAAGCCGTGGCCCCACCTCGCAGGACCCGAGCGCGAGGTGTTCAGGCGCTATCGACACCGGTACCAGGCAGAGCCCAACTGGCACGCCGAGCGGCTGGCCCCGACCACCGACAGGGGCAACGCCGGTCCGCCCCGAGGGCCGGATCCGACCCGGCCGCCGGCACCCACTCGCCGCCGGCTGGGGACACCAGCGAAAGGCGGCAGCCTCGGAGCTGGGGAGGGCGCCAGGGTCGGGTCGGGCCGCCCGGCGCCGACCGCCGCGAACGAATGGGAGCCAGAGCGATGAGCACGGTCGCAGCCAGTACCTCCGGGCCCCGCACCGGCCTGGCCCTGACCGTGATCGTGATCGGGGTCCTCATGGCCGCCGTCGACACCACCATCGTTGTCTTGGCGCTGCCCGAGATAGAGCGAGCCCTCCACGTCCCGCTCTCAGATGTGATCTGGATCATCATCGGGTACCTGCTCGTCATCACCCTGCTGGCGACCCAGGTGGGACGTCTGGGCGACATGTTCGGCCGGGTGCGCATGTACGAGGCCGGCTTCCTGGTCTTCATCGTTGGATCGGCGCTCTGCGCTCTGGCCAGCAACGAGGCCACCATCATCGGGTTTCGCATCCTCCAGGGCGTTGGCGGCGCCCTGATCACGGCCAACAGCGGAGCGGTGATCGCCGACACCTTTCCGCCCGAGTCCAGGGGCCGTGCCTATGGCTACAACAGCATCGGATGGAACGTGGGGGCGATCCTCGGGATCCTGCTGGGAGGGGTCGTGGTCACCTTCCTCTCCTGGCGCTGGATCTTCTGGATCAACGTGCCAGCCGGCCTGATCGCCTTTGGACTGGCCCTTAGGGTGCTCCATGACTCCGGCGCCCGTTCGCGCCAGAGACTGGACCTGTGGGGCATGGCGACTCTCGGGCTGGGTCTCTTTGGAGTGCTCTGGGCGATCACCTCGTTGGCGACCTCTGCCTTCTCGATCGCCCTGCTGGGCTACCTGGTGGGGGGTCTGGGACTGCTGGCCGCCTTCGCGCTCATTGAGCACGCCAGTGCTGCGCCCATGATCGACCTCTCGTTCTTTCGGATTCCCACCATGAGCCCCACTTTGCTGGCCTCGCTATTTCAGTCGCTGGGCAACTTCGCGGTTCTCTTTCTGGTGATCATGTACCTCCAGGGAGTGCGCCGCCTGAGCCCCCTCGACGCGTCCCTGTTGCTGGTGCCGGGCTATTTGGTGGGCGGAGTGGTGGGTCCGTTTGCAGGCCGGCTGTCGGACCGCGTCGGAGTCGTGTGGCCGGCCACGGTGGGACTCGCGGTCGAGATTTTTGCTCTGGGCGTCTACGCCCAGATGGGGGTGTCCACCGGGCTGTGGGTGGTCGCTGCGGCAGCGGTCATCAACGGCATCGGCGCCGGCGGCTTCTTTCCGGCCAACAATTCCGCGGTGATGAAGATGGCCCCGGGGCGCTCGTTCGGGACCGCCTCCGGGCTGCTCCGGACCTTCGCCAACGTGGGCATGGTGTTCTCGTTCTCGATTGCGATCCTGGTCGCCGCCCGGGCCATCCCCAAGGGCCTGGCATTCGCTATTTTCGTGGGGTCCACGCGGCTAAATCCTCACCTGGCCAGCGCCTTCACCGCGGGCTTGCATGCCGCCTTCTACTCGTCAATGGCCTTCATGGTCGTGGCCGCCTTGCTCTCGGCGACCCGAGTGCTGCGACCACGCTCGGCAGCGCCGCCGACTCCGGTTGAGAGGGGCACGCCGCCTGCGCTCGCCAACCGGGGTGGGGAGACCGAGTCGGCCGTCGGACCATCGACCAGGGCCCGCTGAGAGATGGGGACTCGGTAAGCGCCCCCGGCCGTCAACTGGGCGCAGGGGCGGGCGCACCAGACCAGATGCCGGCGCGGTACAGACTGCCTGGGAGACGTTCCCCCAGCACCTGCTCGAGGTGCTCGGCGATCCGACAGAGGGACTCCACATCCGCCTCCACCGCCGCGCCGACCCTCTCCAGCATGTAGAGCAGATCCTCGCTGCAGACGTTGCCGGTCGCCCTGGGGGCGAAGGGGCATCCCCCGATTCCGCCCACCGACCCTTCGAACCGGCGAACGCCCCCTTCGTAGGCGGCCAAGGCGTTGGCAAGGCCCATGCCCCGGGTGTCGTGGAAGTGCAGCGACAGCTGCTCGGTGGGAATCCCCGACCGCACCAGGTGCTCGAGCAGGGCGCTTACCTGACGGGGACCGGCAACACCGATCGTGTCGGCGATCCCGATCTCCACGGCCCCCAGCTCCTGGCAGGCGTCGGCCAGTTCGGCCACGCGGTCCGGATCCACGGCACCCTCGAAAGGGCACCCGAACGCGACGCTGAGGCCGACATCGAAGACGCAACCACTGGTTCGAGCCACTCCGGCCATGCTCTCCAGCTCGGAGAGGGTCTCGGCCACGCTGTGATTGAGGTTTCGGCGGTTGAAGCCGTCGGTCACCGCCAGGTTGGCGACCACATGGCGTGCCCCCGCGGCCAGCGCCCGCTCCAATCCCCTGGGGTTGGGAACGAGCACTCGCACCCGGTGCATCACCCCGCGGCCCCTGGAGGCGACCAGGCGCTTCAGTAGCTCCTCTGCGTCCGCCATTTGAGGGACCCAGCTGGGAGCCACGAATGAGGCCGCCTCCACTTGATCCACCTCGCTGTCGAGCAGCCTCTCCACCAGGTCAAGCTTGATCTCGGTTGAGAGCGTCTGGGGCAGGTTTTGAAGGCCGTCCCGCGGCCCGACTTCAGTGAAGTAGATCGCCTGCTTGCTGCCTGGCGCGTGTTGCATTCTGGGCCAGTCTAAGCAGGTCAACCAGGGACTCGTCGCCAATCGCCTGACGGAGGTCGAGCGGTTTTGTCGTGGTCGGCCGCCTGGCGTTCCAATGGCCGCCTAACGCGCGCGGCTTCGCCCCCGGTCACGGGCGAGGGGCCATGCCCGCCTGGGGCTTGGTGTCGTACCTGAGCTCCCGCTCAGCCAAACAGCGGCGGTCGAGTGTGGCGACCGGTTCGTGCCATGAGTGGCAGCAGCGCCGTGACCGCGATCGCGGCCAGAGCCAGGATCTCAAAGGAACTGGCGAGATGGCTATACGAGCTCAGCGCCAGCAGGCCGACCAGCAGGGGCCCGATCGCCTGGCCACCGGTTGAGCCCAGGCCCCAGACGAAGGCGTTGGCCGTGCTGGAGGTCCCCTTGGGGACGTAGTCCGCCACCAGGGACATCAACAGCGGGAAGCCGCTGAAGTTGAAGACTCCGAAGATACCCAGCAGGGCCAGCCCCAACGCGCCCCCATTGTGCACGTAGGCGACGACGGCCCCGGCGGCGCCGAGGGTGCTGACCGCCAGCACCATCCGCTTGTCCAGCTTGTCGGCGAAGAGACCGAAGAGTGGCTGTCCCAAAACTCCGCCGGCATAAAGGAGGGTGATCACCAGGCCCAGCTGACTGGACAGCCCGAGGCCACGCTCGTGGGTGAAGTAGACAGGAAGCCAGGCAACCATGCCTGTGAAGGCCACCGAGCGGACGAACGAGACCACGGTCAAGATCACGATGTTTCGATCCAGCCAGGGGCCCGCCGTGGCCCGCTCGGTAGCCGTGGCCGCGTGCTCGGCTCGAGGCGGGCGGGGGTCGACCCGAAGCGTCCAGAGCAGGGCGGCCGCCCCAGCCGCCACCACCCCGAACACCACCACCGCCGACGCCTGGGAAGCCACCAGGCCGGTTACCACGAAGAAGAGGGTCGGATACAGGGCCCGACCAAGACTGCCCATGGCGCCATTTGCCCCCAGCGCTCGGGCCCTGTTGCTGGGGTCGAAGGCATCGCTGATCAGGCTGGCGCCCAAGGGATGGTAGAAGGAACTGCCGACCCCGGCCACCAGCGCGGCCACCAGCGCCAAGGCCCCCCGAGCTGCCCCATGAGTCCAGGCGATGGCGAGGGCGAAAAGTAACATCCCGACGCCCAGCGAAAGGATCCCGATGGCGATCTTGGCACCTCTCCCGCCGCCCTTGTCGGCGAGCCGGCCCACCAGGATCCCGGCCCCGCTGGAGGTCAGGTAGAAGATGGTGAGCATGGCCGTGATCAGAGCGGCTGACAAGGAGCCGTGGCTGGCCAGCAGATCTGCCATCACCGGGACGAAGAAAACCGTCCCATCG
>JABEUU010000035.1 GCA_013044295.1 Candidatus Dormiibacterota bacterium | reverse complement strand
CCTGGTCGACGTCAACGTGCACCCCACCAAGCGCGAGGTGCGCCTCCAGAACGAGGGCCGGTTCTTCGATGCCGTGCAGCATGCCTGCTGGACCGCCCTGCAGGAGAGCGCTCCTTCAGCTCTGGCGCCGCTCGGGTCTCGAGCCCCTGCTCTCGGGCCAACCATCGAGGCTCGGGCCGAAGCGCTCCCGGGGTTCGACTCCGCCGGCCTTCCGCCGTTTTCGCCGAGGCCGGCGAGCTCTCCGCCCGAGGCCGATCCGCAGTTGCGAGAGGCGGCCCACTGGCGATATCTGGGGCAGGCACACAATCGGTACCTGGTAGTCGAGACCGGGGCCGGCTTGGCGGTTCTCGACCAGCATGCGGCCCATGAGAAGGTCCTGTACGGAAGGTACCTAGCCAGGTTGGCCTCCAATGCGGCCCCGGCACTGCCCGCCCAGGGTCTCCTGGCCCCTCTGCTGGTGGAGGTGCCACCCGCCTTGCTGGAAGCGTTGGAAGATGCTGGGGGCGCCATGGCCCAGCTGGGGTTTGAAGTCGAGGCTTTCGGCGTCGGCACCCTTCGGTGCAGCGCCCTCCCGATCGGTCTCCCAATCTCCGCCGTTGAGGCAACTGCGATCGACATCCTCTCGTCCTGGCAGGAGCGCGGTGCGACGGAGTCGGGCCGCCGCCACCGAGTGGCCGCCTCTCTCGCCTGCCACAGCGCCGTCCGGTTCGGCGACCCGATGGACCCCAGCGAGGTCGTCGCCCTGCTCCAAGACCTGGCTGGCACCGAGGGAGGGATAACCTGCCCTCACGGCCGTCCGACCGTGCTCCTGATATCCGAAAGCGAGCTGCTGGCCGCGTTCGACCGCCGCTGACGATGGGAGTCGCTCAAACCAGCTACCCGCGCCGGCTGCTGGCAGTGGTTGGCGCCACCGCCACTGGCAAGACCGAGCTAGCTGTGGCGCTGGCGGAGTCGATCTCGGGCGAGTTGATCAGCGCTGACTCGCGCCAGGCGATCGCCGAAATGGCAATCGGGGTCTGCAAGCCCACCCCCCAAGAGTTGCATGGTGTTCCCTGCCATGGCCTCAGCTGGCGCCACCTGGGGCAGCCGTTCACTGCTGTCGACTTCGTCCAGCGGGCTGAGCCGGTCCTGGCCCAGGTGTGGGCAGCGGGACGCACCCCGATCGTGGTTGGCGGCACCGGTCTGTACATCAAGGCTCTGCTCAGCGGCTACGACTTCGGAAGGGTGCCACCGGCGCCAAGGGATGCCGATGCGGGAGCCTCGTGCCCCTCCAGCACGCTTCGTTCGCTGGTGGCCGAGTTGACCGAACTTATCCCGGATGCCTACCGGCGGGTCGATCTGCGCAATCCGCGGCGCGTTCAGCGCGCTCTGGAACTAGCTCGGGCTGGAGCCCAGGCATCTCAAGAGGCGCCAGCTTGGTCGGTCGTCCAACTCGGTTGCCAGGTCGACACCACTGAGCTTCGAAGCAGGATTCAAAGGCGAGCAGAGAGGCTCATGGGTGATCCGCTCAGAGCTGAAGTCGCGGGACTTCTGGCCGCGGGCTACTCCGCGACCACTATCGCCGGCGCGGCGATCGGGTACGCGGAGGCGCTGGCGTGGATGGCGGGGGAGTCGTCCAGAGAGCAGGCCGCGCAGGCTGTGGCCAACCGGACCTGGCGCTATGCCCGGGCTCAGCGGACCTGGCTCCGCGCCCAGCCCGGGGTGGTTTGGATTGACGCCGATATGGACATCCAAGGTATGGTGGCGGCCTGTCGGCCGGTGCTGCAGGCTCGTTGGGGCCAGGAGAGCGTGTGAAGGTATTTGACGAATCGATGCAGGCCCGCGGTGAGCGGGCCTTCCTGCTGGGCTGGGCGCCATCCGAGTCCGCCCTTGACCGGGTCGACCAAGAGATGGCTGAGCTGCAGGAGCTGGCTCAGACCGCGGGGGCCCAGGTGGTTGGTGCCGACATCCAAAAGCGAGCCCACATCGATCCGGCACTCTTCTACGGCAAGGGCAAGGTCGCAGAGGTGTCTTCGTTGCGAGAGGGCCTGGACTTCGGGCTGGTCCTCACCAACGATGACCTATCGCCACGCCAGCAGCGCAACCTCGAGGAGGAGGTGGGCATTCCAATCGTGGATCGGACCGCTCTGATCCTCGATATCTTCGCCCAGCACGCCCGCTCCAGGGAGGGCAGGATCCAAGTCGAGGTGGCTCAGCTACGTCATCTGCTGCCCCGCCTCACCGGTGGCGACAACCTCTCACGGCTGGGTGGCGGGATCGGGACCAGGGGGCCCGGGGAACAGAAGCTGGAAACGGACCGGCGTCGAATTCGCACCCGGCTTCGGGCTCTGGAGCGCGAGGTCAAGCAGCTGCAGGAGGAGCGATCCTTACATCGGGCCGGCCGTGAGCGGCTGCCATTCCGGACGGTGGCGCTGGTTGGGTATACCAATGCTGGGAAGTCCTCCCTGCTCAATGCCCTCACCGCCGGAGGCGCCCGGGCCGAGAATCAGCTCTTCGCCACCCTGGATCCGACCACTCGCGCAGTGCGCCTGCCGGGCGGCCAGCCCTGCCTGCTGGTGGACACGGTGGGCTTCATCCAGAAGCTTCCGCACGACCTGGTGGCAGCATTCCACGCCACCTTGGAGGAGGTCCAGGAGGCGGACTTGTTGGTGCACGTTCTGGACGCCAGTCGGGTCGGATCGGAAAGCCGACTGGAGACTGTCCACCACACCTTGGACGAGCTTGGGCTGGCGGACCGCCCGATGATCCTGGCGATTAACAAGGCTGACCTATGCTCCCCTGAGAGTCGGCGCCGTCTGGAGATGTACTCCCCGGATCGGTACCTAGGATCGCAGCTCGTGAGCGCTGTGACGGGGGAGGGGTTGGACGGCCTGCGCAGCGCCATCGGGACTGCCTTGGGCAGCTCCATGGACGCGGCTGAGGCGACGATTCCTTACGGTAGCCTGGAGATGCTGACCAGGTGGCGCAGGTATGGAGTGATCGAGAGCGAGCAGTTCACGACTGAGGGCGTCCACGTCACCGGCCGGTTGCCCCAGGCCCTGGCGGCTGCGGTGTCGGCGCTGGACGGCACTACAGGCCAGGCCGCGATCAGCGGGGCCCCTGGCACCTGACCATGGTCCTCTGCCGCGGAAGCAGTTGGGAAGCTACTGGCGCAGCAGGCGGATTACGGCGGTGACCCGGCCCTCAATCAAGCAGTCCTTGACGACTATCGGCTGGTAAGCGTCGTTGGCCGGTTGCAGCCGGATCTTGCCATCCTCACGGTAGAAGCGCTTTACGGTGACCTCGCTCTCTCCGGTCGTGCTGTTCTCCAGCCTGACGACGGCCAGGGTGCCATTGGAGACTTCGGAGGTGGGCTTGACGACGACCAGGTCGCCACTGAAGATCCCGTCTCCGATCATGCTGTCCCCCTTTACGCGCAGCACGAATGAGTCGGCATCGCCGGCGATCTCAGGTCCAACGCTGAGGTGGTCCTCGATGTTCTGCTCGGCCAGAAGGGGTGCTCCGGCGGCGACCTGGCCCACCAGCGGCAATCTGAAGACTCCGTCCGAGGATCCATCGGAGTCAGTCAGGCTCACGGTCCGTGACTTGGTCGGGTCGCGGCGGATGAAGCCTTTGCGCTCCATGGCGTTGAGGTGGTTCTGAACGGTAGAACTAGAGCTGAGTCCGACCGCCAAACCGATCTCGCGAACCGAAGGAGGGTAGGCACCTCTACGGGATCGATCGCGCAGGTAGTCCGCGATCTCCTGCTGACGGCGACTCAGGCCTTCGCTCATCCCGCTACCTCCTTAGTTTGGCCCAGCGGTCCTGGGCGACGGAACAGATGGTCGGAACGGATGATAGCAGAGCAGATGTTTCCCCGCAAACCCATGTTCCCGCTGAATGCATGGGCGAGAACTGGGAGCCACCGATCGCGGGATCCGGGAGCACCTAACAGAGTGGGGCCGGAGAGGGGACCACTGGCTCCTGCGCTTTGGACATCAGGAGGGCACTTGACACGGGTACGGGTGTTCGCTATCATGCGAACTAATGTATCATCCTTCAGACGGACCAGCGAGTGGCCGCGCCGTCGCGGCAGGCAGGCGCGAGCCCCGGGCGTGGCGTCGAGAGCAGCGCATTGCGCTCAGAGTCGTGGTGCTCGCGGCCCTCTTGGGGATGCTGATGACCCAGGTGGTGCTGGGGAGTCAAGGCACCCACGGGAGTTGGGTGACAGTCCGAGCGGGACAGAGCCTTTGGAGCCTTGCCACGGCCAGATACACCCAGATGGACCCGAGGCAGGCGATCATGAACATCCAGGCTGCCAACCATCTGAGCGGCGACTACATTTACCCGGGAGAACGGTTGCTCTTGCCAGCGGATTGATTTTCTTGGCGAGAGCCGTATCCCAAAAGTCGGTCGGGCCGGACTACGATCCAGTGTCCCAGCCAGCTCAGGTCTCCCAGCTTTCCGGCGACTATCGCGAGCAGCGGCGCTGGGATTTGATCCGCAGCCAGGATCTCGGCTGGACCCGAGGCGATCAACGCGGCCCTGAAGCCGCCAATGCCCTGGCCCACTGTGATGGCCGCGTGCGGGTTGGCTTGAACGTCGGCCAGTCTCGCCGCTCCGGCTACCGTCGGGAGCCAGAAGCAGCCGGTTGGGTCGAGAGCGAAAGAGACCGGGAGGGCCCTAGGCTGGCCTCGCTTGGTGACGGTGGCGAGAACACAGTACCGCTGTTGGACTGCAAAGAGAGCCAGCTCATCGGCGCTGAGCCGAGTTGGTGCTGGCCAGGCCCGTCGGAGTTCGGCGCCAGCCCGGAGCCAGGACCTGGCCAAGAGGTCCTCCAAGGAGGAGTCAGGGGTGGGGTCGTAACGGGCACCGGCCATGAGGCACTGTCCCTCCTTGAGCAGGTCGGACAGCCGGCGAAGGCCGCCCCGGCTCTTGAAATACCGAGGGGGTAGGAACGCTGGGGGGGAGCTGAACGCGGAGCAGGTGCCTACCTTCTCACGCCGCCCGGAAGATGGTCGTGAGCAGCCGAACTGTGGGCTGGCTCTGCAGCTCGACCGCTCCAACTGGAGTCTTGAGCTGGAAGGCGGCGCAGTTGACCTCGACTTGGATGCTCGCATTTGGGACAGAGGTCGGCCCCAGGGGGAAGAAGTTGATGTTGGCCTGCTGGTTCACCAGGCCGCAGCCCACCAGCCCGGGCGCGAAGGTCGGCTCCGAGTTCACGGCGGAGATCAGCTTGGCCAGGGACAGTCCCCGGATCTGAAGGATTCTTGGCTCCAGCCCCGGCCCGCCTCCGCTGCCCCGGATCTCCGCGATCGCCACCCGATCGGATCTGGGAATCAGGGTGCCAGGCCTGCGGACCGGCCGCCAGACCACCTGCGCGTCGAGCCGCAGGTAGGCGCGCTGGTCCGGTGCGCCCTGCAGGCTGTATTCCAGGTCGGCTACCTGAGCGAAGGCGGGCAGGTGCGCCAGGCTGAAGGTCATGGACAGCAAGGTCGGCACGCCTGGGCCGCCGCCGCTTCCGCTCTCGGTGGCAATGGTGCCCAGGGGCGGGTGGGTCTCCACGAAGGTGCGACACGAGGTGGCCCCCATGGGAACCAGAAAGTACGCCTTCAGGTCGATCAGGTCGCCGCTGGCTACTGTCTGCTGGGGGACGGCCAGCGACCGGGTCGGGGTCTTTGGCAGCGACTGCGATCCCGGCGGCAGAGAAGCCGAGCCAAGCAGCTGAACCGCCAGGGCCCTGCCGGCGGACCGGTTGCCCCCCGGACCGGAGCCGAGACCGGTCGCGCCGCCGGGTCCCGCACCGATCCTGGCCGACGCCGTACCGATGGCCAGCCCCATCAGCACAGCAACTATCCCCAACCTGGCTACGCACCTACCCATGGGCATCGTGACTGGCATCATGCCACGACTCGCCGGACGGGTCCAGATGTGCCCCCGGGGAAGACGACACCGCGTTGCCGAGCACTCCAAGCGCACATGTCCGCCGGCACTGGTCACCGGGGCGCCGCCCGGGTGGGCGGCTGCCAGCCGCCGTCCAGCTCAGCCGGCCTGGGCCTCTGGGACCAGCCAGACGGTTGCCAGCGGGGGCAGGGTGATGGCGGCGGAAGACGGCAGCCCATGCCAGGGCCGGCCGTCCGACTGGATCAGTCCCAGGCTGCCCAGGTTGCTGCCCCCATAGAACTGGCTGTCGCTGTTCAGCACCTCTCGGTAGGCACCAGCTTCGGGCAGCCCCAATCGGTAACCGAATCGGGGTACCGGCGAGAGATTGCAAACGCAAACCAGGTGTCTGTCCCGCGCCGCCGAGTAGCGGACGAAGGCGATCACGTTGGCGTCTGCGTTGCTGGCGTCGATCCAGCGAAACCCGGATGGGTCGAAGTCGCGCTCATAGAGAGCGGGCTCATGGCGGTAGACCCGATTGAGGTCTCGGACCAGGAGTTGCATTCCCCGGTGCAGTGGGTGTTCCAGCAGGAACCAGTCCAGGCTCTGGTCCGCGTCCCATTCCGCGCGCTGGCCCCACTCCGACCCCATGAACAGGAGCTGCTTGCCGGGGTGCGCCCACTGATACCCGTACAGGGCTCGCAGGTTGGCGAACTTGCGCCAATCGTCCCCGGGCATCCTAGCCAACAACGATCCCTTGCCATGGACCACCTCGTCGTGGGAGAGGGGCAGCAGGAAGTTCTCGCTCCAGGCGTAGACCATGCTGAAGGTGAGGGTGTTGTGGTGGAAGCGACGATGCACCGGGTCGTGGCCGAAGTAGTCCAGGGTGTCGTGCATCCAGCCCATGTTCCACTTCATTCCGAAGCCGAGCCCGCCGGTGTAGGTGGGGTGGCTGACGCCCGGCCAAGAGGTCGACTCCTCGGCGATCATCAGCGCTCCCGGGTGAGCCTGGTAAACCAGCGTGTTCAGCTCCCGTATGAAATCAATCGCTTCCAGATTCTCGCGGCCCCCGTAGCGGTTGGGGAGCCACTCACCCTCCTTGCGGCTGTAGTCCAGGTACAGCATCGACGCGACCGCGTCGACCCGGAGCCCGTCCACGTGGAACTCCTCCAGCCAGTAGAGCGCGTTGGCCACCAGGAAGTTGCGCACCTCCCGGCGCCCGTAGTTGAAGATGGCGGTGCCCCAATCGGGGTGCAGCCCCATCCGAGGGTCGAGGTGCTCGTAGAGCGCTGTGCCATCAAACCGGCTGAGGGCGAAGTCGTCGCGGGGAAAGTGGCCTGGGACCCAGTCCAGGATCACGCCCACCCCCTGGCGGTGGAGGGTGTCGATCATCTGCCTGAGGTCGTCGGGCGATCCGTACCGAGCGGTGGGGGCGTAGTAGCCACTCACCTGGTAACCCCACGAACCTCCAAATGGGTGCTCCCCTAGAGGCATCAGTTCCACGTGGGTGAATCCCATCTCGGATGCGTAGTGGCCGAGCTGTTCCCCCAGTTCCCCGTAGCTGAGCGGCTGACCGCTGGACTCTCCGCGGTGGCGCCACGACCCGGCGTGGACCTCGTACATGCTCACCGGCTGGCTGAGCGGGTCGACGCCTTCCCGGGCTTCCATCCACGCCTGGTCGGTCCAGTTGAACGACGACAGGGTGACTCGGCTGGCGGTTCTGGGGGGAAGCTCCATCGACTGGGCCACCGGGTCACTCTTGTAGGCCCAGCTGGAGTCGTTGTGCCGGATCCAGAACTTGTAGAGAGCCCCCGGTCCCACGCCGGGTACGAACAGCTCCCAGATTCCACTTTCGTCGAGATTCCGCATCGGCAGCGCCGGCGAGTCCCAGCCGCTGAAGTCTCCGACAACCCTCACTCCCGCGGCATTGGGGGCCCAGACGGCGAACGCGGTGCCGTCGACCCCCTGATGGCGGCGGGGATGGGCGCCTAGGTGGCGGTACAGACGGTGGTCGTTCCCCTCGCCCAGCAGGTGCAGGTCGGTTGGCCCGAGCGTGGGCGGCAGGCAATAGGGATCAAGGCGATCCACCTCGGTGGCGTCTGGCAGTGAGACCCTAAGTCGGTACGCCAGCTCACCGGAGCCCAGGATGCCTTCCACCTCGTCGGCCTGGGCGGCGGTCAGCTGAGCCATGAAGAAGCCTGGCTCCGCGGGCTGGGCTGCCGCCTTGACGTGAGCTGTCGGGAGCATCACCGTGACGGCATCGGCTCCCGGTTGGAAGGACAGTATCCAGCCCAGCTCGGAGCGGCGGTGGAAGCCCAGCAGCCGGTGGGGATCGCGCCACTGGCCAGCGGCCAGCTGGGCCAAGGCCTCGGGGCTCGGCGGAGCCGCCGCCACGGCACTCACGGGTTGGCCTGCTGGAGCAGCCGCGCGATCCCTTCCAGTGGGATGGAGAGCCATTCGGGCCGGGTTCGGAGCTCGTATTCGACCTCGTACAGAGCCTGGCCCAGCTCCAGGGCGGATAGGAGAAGGCGCAAGTCGTCGGGGTCGTCGGGAACCATGCCAGCGCCGGCGAGAGCGTCCAGATAGCGGGCCAGGAAACCCTCTCGCATGAGTCGGGCCCAAGCCCTGCCATAGGGCGCCAGGGTCCCGGCTGTGGCCGCGTCGGGGTGAGCTTGCTGTCGCAGGGCGACCGCGGCCGCGTAATCGAAGGAACGCAGCATTCCGGCGACATCGCGCAGCGGGGTGGCGCGGGCGCGCCGCGCCGCGATGGGTTCGGCGGGACGTCCCTCGAAGTCCAGCACGTGCCAACCCGCATCGGTCCGCAGGAGCTGGCCCAGGTGGTAGTCGCCGTGGACCCGGATCGCCATCCCGGACGGACGCAGGTGCTCCAGGCGCTCGAGCAACGCCCGGACCCCCTGCCGATGGACCCGTAGCGGCTCCAGCTCCGGTGCGTCGTTGAGAAGGATTTCGTCCAGGTGCTTCCCGATCCGCTCAGCCGAGCGGATGATGTCATCTGCTCTGAGGTCCCGGGCTGCAAGGGACTCTCTTCCGATCGGGCTCGCGAGGGCTCGATGCATCTCAGCTGTCAGCTGCCCGATCTGGTCGGCAGCGGCGAGGAACGAGCCACCCTGTTCCAAGACCGCGGCATCGCACTGCTCCGGAGTTGGTACGGTCCCGTCGGCCTCCGGCAGGAGGTCGCCGTGGAGGTCACGCAGCGAGGTGAGCGCCAGGGTGAAACCGTCAGTGCCGTTGCGCAGGAACGTCTGCAACATGCCCAGTGAATAGCTCTCGGCCCCAACCGTCGCCTCGAGCGCGATCCAGGGCTTGGCGATGGCCACGAACCCGGCCTGGGCAAGCGCCTCCAGAAGCTCGAGCTCTGGATTCACGCCGCTCCAGATCCGGCGAAACACCTTGAGCAGCAACTGCTCGCCGAAGACCACGCTGGAGTTGCTCTGCTGGACCGAGAGGGGGTGGATTGAGAAGTCATCGTCAAGGTCCGGCAGCTCACCGCTCAGAGCACGCACCCGCAACTCGGCACCGCTCTCGCTGATCAACGATCCACCCGCCCGCAGCCAAGCGATCAGGTAACGGCCCATGGCCGGGTCGGCGAGCGCATCGTAGGCTCGATACTCGAGCCCCGAGTCAGGTCGGCTGACCACCACCTTTAGCCCGGCGGGGACATCAGCCAGGTCGTCGGCGAGCTCTCTGACGCCGATCCAAAGCTGGTAGCGAGCCGACGGGCCCCTGTCAAAATCGACATCGACCAGAGCCAGCCCCAGGGCGGGGAGCTCTCGGCGAAGCCAGAATGTGGCCGCGGGCCGCAGCCCTGCCGGAATGCGCTGCTTGTCGGCGAACCAGCGCTGCTCGGGAAGCAGCGCTGGCAGAGCCAGGAAGAGGTCCTGGATTTGCTCCAGGTCGGGCGCGGCGCTCAACCCGTCTCCTCGAGCCGGAACCAGTAGAACCCGTGTGGCCCCAGGGCCAGCGGGTAGGGCTGGGCATCAATCCGGGGGAAGGGCACCCGTCCCACCAGCTCGATGGGGACCTTGCCCGCAAAGCGTCCCAGCTCCAGCGCGGCCGGCTGGGAGAAGCGGGAGAGATTGTTGACCACCAGGACCACCTCCTCGGCTGAGGATCGCACGAATGCGAAAACGGATGGATTTTTCACTTCCAGCACCTCGAAGTCACCCCGGCCAAAGACCGGGTGAGCCTGGCGTACCTGCAGAAACCGTCGCAGCCACTGGAGCAGCGAACTCTGGCTGCGTTGCTGCTGCTCGACGTTACAGGCCTGGTAGCCATAAAGAGGATCCATCAGGGGTGGGAGGTAGAGCTGGGCGAAGTCGGCCCGCGAGAAGCCGCCATTCCGGTCTCCATTCCACTGCATTGGCGTGCGCACTCCATCCCGATCACCCACGTAGATGTTGTCGCCCATGCCGATCTCATCGCCGTAGTAAAGAATCGGGGTCCCGGGCAGGGAGAGCAGGAGGCCATAGAAGAGTTCCATCTGGCGGCGGCCGTTGCCCAGAAGCGGGGCCAGGCGACGCCGGATCCCCAGGTTCAACTTCATCCGTGGGTCACGCGCGTACTCCGTGTACATGTAGTCCCGCTCGGCGTCGCTGACCATTTCGAGGGTCAGCTCGTCGTGATTGCGCAAGAAGATCCCCCACTGGCAGTTCTCCGGGATGGCCGGGGTCTGGCCCAGAATCTCGGTGATGGGGTAGCGCTGTTCTTGGCGCAGGGCCATGAACATTCGCGGCATCAGTGGGAAGTTGAAGCACATGTGGCACTCGTCACCGTCACCAAAGTAGGCGCGCACGTCAGCCGGCCACTGGTTGGCCTCGGCCAGGAGCACGCGGTCGGGAAAGTGCTGGTCGACATTGGCCCGGAGTCGCTTCAGGAAGGCGTGGGTCTCCGGCAGGTTCTCGCAATTGGTCCCCTCCCGCTCAAAGAGGTAGGGCACAGCGTCGAGCCGGAGACCATCCAGGCCCAGTTCGAGCCAGAAGCGGACCACCTCCAGCATGGCCGCTTCGACCTGCGGGTTGTCGTAATTGAGGTCGGGCTGGTGCCGGAAGAAGCGATGCCAGTAGTAGGCGCCAGCCTGCTCGTCCCAGGTCCAGTTGGAGCGTTCCGTGTCCACGAAGATGACCCGGGCCTCCCGGTACCGGTTGACGGTGTCGCTCCAGACGTACCAGTCACGCTTGGCGGCGTGAGGCCCGCTTCGAGCCTCCTGGAACCAGGGGTGCTGGTCCGAGGTGTGGTTCATGACCAGGTCGGAGATGACCCGGATGCCGCGCTCGTGGGCGCCGTCGATCAGGCGCCGGAAGTCCTCCAGGCTGCCGTACTCGGGGTGGACGCCGTAGAAGTTGGAGATGTCATAGCCGCCGTCGCGCTGGGGCGAGCTGAACACCGGCAGCAGCCAGATGCAGTTGATCCCCAGCCAGTGCAGGTAATCGAGCTTGGCGGTGAGTCCTTGGAGGTCACCCACCCCATCGTCGTCACTGTCATAGAAGCCCCTCACGAAGACCTCGTAGATGATCGCGTCGCGGTACCACTCGGGGTCGCTTCGAAGGCTCACGGCTGGACCCAGAAGACGTGGGCGGCGGCGACCGCCGGATCCAGTCGCACGAAATTGTGGGCGCCCACCCACTGATAGCTGGCGCCGCCGAGCAGGTCCTGAACCACGAAGGAGGCGCCCTCGGCGACGCCGAGTTGGTGGAGGTCCAGGTGCACGATGGACGCATGAGCGGAATGGGGATCCAGGTTCACCACCACCAGGATCACGTCGCCGCCGTCGGCGGAACGCTTGGAGTAGCACAGCAGGGCCGGGTCGTCGGGCCAGTGGAAGCTGAGGCGGCGAAGCTGCTGCAGCGCCGGGTGCTGGTGCCGTATGAGGTTGAGCCGGGCCAGCAAGGGCGCCAGAGGGGCGTCCCCAGGACTCGGGCGCGGCCGCAGCTGGTACTTCTCCGAGTCCAGATACTCCTCGCTGTCCGCGTGCAATGGTTGGCGCTCAAACCACTCAAAGCCGCTGTAGACCCCGTAACTGGGAGCCAGGGTGGCGGCCAGGACCAAACGGAGGCGGAAGGCGGCCGGCCCCCCCGTTTGCAGTTCCTCTGTGAGGATGTCCGGGGTGTTGACAAAGAAGTTGGGGCGGAGATAGTCAGCTGTCTCTTGGGAGAGCTCCATCAGGTATGAGGTCAGCTCCTCGCGGGTGCTCCGCCAGGTGAAGTAGGTGTAGGACTGGGAGAAGCCGAGCTTAGCCAGTTCGCGCATCAGGG
Source organism: Candidatus Dormiibacterota bacterium (assembly GCA_013044295.1). GTDB lineage: Bacteria > Chloroflexota > Dormibacteria > Aeolococcales > Bog-877 > AG-12. The sequence goes on along the minus strand of JABEUU010000035.1, from coordinate 3,108 downwards.
CGGGCCGCGTGAAGGCCTCCGCCAGCAGCACCACCTCGGGGTGTTCACGCCGCAAACGGGCTATCACATATGCCCAGAAGGGAACCGGTTTGGTGTGGGGGTTGTCGACCCTGAAGATGGTGACGCCCTGGGCAATCCAGAAGTCCAGGACCTGATAGCAAGCCGCCCAGAGCAGCTGCCACTGCGGGCACTCGAAGTCGAGTGGGTAGATGTCGTCATACCGCTTGGGCGGGTTGTCCGCCGGGCGGATGCTGCCATCGGGCCGGTGGGCGAACCAGTCCGGGTGCTCCAGCACCCAGGGGTGGTCGGGAGAGCACTGGAGGGCGTAGTCCATGGCGATTTCAAGACCGACCTCTCGGGCTCGGCGGAGCAGGTGGTGGAAGTCGGCCAAAGTCCCCAGCTCCGGGTTGATGGAAGTGTGGCCGCCCGCCCTCGACCCGATCGCCCAAGGACTGCCTGGGTCCGATGGACCGGCCGCAGGGCTGTTGTTGGGGCCCCGGCGACCGGTGCTTCCAATCGGGTGGATAGGGGTGAGGTAGGCGACGTCAAACCCCAGGGCCGCGATCTCCGGCAGCCGGTCGGCAGTGGCGCGCAGGGTCCCCGACCGCACCCCGTCGGATCCCTGGGAGCGGGGAAAGATCTCGTACCACGCTCCGACCATCGCCCGCGGCCGCTCCACCCAGACCGGGATCGCCTCGCCCTCCGCGATGCCCGTTCTGGGCCGGACCATGGCGGCCGCCGTGGCCAGATCCTCGAGGAGGAGAAAATCCAGCTGCTCCTGGCTGGACGCTGTCGGCGCGGCGGCCAGGGCCGCCGCCGCCATCCCCTGGACGGGACCGTCCAATCGATCGATCAGCGACCGCACCAACGACCACCCCTCGGAGATCTCCGGATCGGGGTCCACTCCCACTGCGAGCCGGCGGGCCACGTCAGCCCGCCAGGTGGCAAAGTGGTCCTCCCATGCCTCGATCCGATACTCCCCGGGACCGCAGGCCTGGAAGCGCAGCGAGCCCCGCCACCAGTCGTCGACGTCGGGAGCTAGGCGACTTGCCGGCGCGGAGCGCCACGGCGGCCGTCGGTGACCTGGAGTCAAGGATCTCCACCGGACTTCCACCCGCAGAGCGAGGCGCCCGACACTGAACACCCTCGCTGCCACCGGGATCACCTCATCCTGGATGGCCTTGACCGGTCTGCGGCCGCAGTCAACCAGGGGAGACAGGTCGCCGATCACCAGTTGCTGCACCGATTTGGGAAGCTGCCCGTAGCCCGCCATCCGCTTCAAATCCGGCACGTCCCTAAGACTGCCAAATTCGGGCTCCGTTGTGTCGTGTGGAGAGCATCGGTGCGCCCCCGAGTTGGGGTGACTGGGCGCAGCGGAGCAGACATGCGCCCGTCTTTGAGCCGAGGGATGGATGGGTCGGACCGGCGCTGGGCGTACCCCGATTCACGCGGGACGCGCCCTTGCCTTGGCGCCGGTCCAACCTGCCACGCCCCTTGTCTGCAAGTTCTGTGCGGATGGAGTAAGGTGGCCGTCAGGTGCAATCGGAGGTGCTTGACCATGTTTGAGGCTACCCCTACATCAGTTCCGAAGGCGCTGCGCCGCTGGGCGCCTGTGGCCGGGTTGGCGGCTGCGGCTCTGTTGGCGACGGCCTGCGGTGCGACGGTCACTCATACGGCCGCCAAGAAGCCATCGGGAAGCGGTCAGGTGGGAATCACGGTCAAGACGGCCACGGTCAAGGTGAACGGGACATCGACCCAGGTCTTCACCAATTCCGCCGGGTACACCCTTTACTACTTCGTCCCCGACAGCGCCACCCACACGGTCTGCACCGCCACCCTGATCGGGTCCACCGGTACTCCGTGCGCCACCCTCTGGCCCCCCTTGGTGGCCCCGACGGGCCAGGTAACAGGCCCGTCAGGAGTGAGCGGCAGCTTCTCGGTCTTCAGCGGGCCCAATGGCCGGGAGGTCGAATACAATGGCCATCCCCTCTACACCTACTCCCTCGACACAGGCCCCGGCCAGAGTCATGGCGAAGGGGTGCTGGGCAAGTGGTACGTGGCGACCCCCAGCGTGACCTCCAGCAGCGCAGCATCGCCGTCCCCAAGCAGCTCATCGTCATCAGGCGGGAGCGGTTACTCGTACGGCTGACAGATCATGGCGCCGCACCGGCATCGTGAGCTGAGGGTCGGCGCCGCTAGCGAGCGGGGCCCCGCCGACTGGGGCGTGGGGGAGCTGGCGGACGAGGGGCCACGCCGTGCTACTATAAAATAGTTGTACGGGCAACTACAGGGCAAGCTCGAATCGAATGGGGGAGCCCGCGCGGGAGCGGCTCACTGAGGTGCAAGGCAGGTGGCGAAGGAAATGTTGGCGACCCCGAGGATGCCGGTTCTCTATCTCAGTCATGGGGCGCCGCCGCTGGCGGATGACGTACTGTGGCGGAGCCAGCTGGCCGATTGGTCGGCCGGGATCGCTCGGCCCCGAGCGATTCTGATGGTCTCCGCCCACTGGGAGTCCGCTCCCCTCACCGTCGCGGCCACCACAACGGTGCCTTTGGTCTATGACTTCTGGGGGTTCCCGCAGCGCTACTACGAGGTCACCTATGCCGCTCCCGGGGCCCCGTGGCTGGCGGACCGCGTCAAGCAGTTGCTGGGCGGGATGGGATCCGAGGTCAGGGAGGCCCCTGGTCGAGGTCTGGACCACGGGGCCTACGTGCCCCTCGCCCAGATGTACCCCAACGCCGACATCCCCGTGCTGCAGATCTCGATGCCGACCCTGGATCCGGAGCGCTTGATGGACGTGGGGCGGCGTCTCAGCCCCCTTCGCGACGAGGGTGTGCTGATCGTGGGCAGTGGCTTCTTCACCCACAACCTGCAGGCGCTCCGGGAAGCTCCCGAGGTTGACTCGGCGCCACCTGCGTGGTCGGCCGAGTTCGACCAGTGGGGGAGTGAGGCCCTGGCCGCGGTCGATGTCGACGCTTTGATCAACTTCGAGGACCGGGCCCCGGCCGGGCATCTGGCACATCCGCGCACGGAGCACTTCGCGCCACTTTTCGTCACCCTCGGTGCGGGTGAATCCGACCTGAAGTCGGGCCGGACCGTCATCGACGG
>JABEUU010000186.1 GCA_013044295.1 Candidatus Dormiibacterota bacterium | reverse complement strand
CTACTCAGCTAATGGCCGCCACCGGCCAGGGCGGCGAGGATGGCGGCGCGCTCGCCGAGGCTGAGGATGTCTTGCGACAGATCCTGGCGAACGGGGCGGTACCTGCTGCGGATGGCCTGCGGGCAGCGGCCGACGCTCAAGTCAGCGAGTCAAGCATCCGACGCGCCCGCCAAGCGCTCGGCGTCAAGACGGTCAAGGGAGCTTTCAAGGGCGGCTGGGAATGGGTGCCACCCGAAGGCGTCACGGCCCCGCCGAAGGCGTCAAGCAACGACAGCTCGCTGAGATCAACCCCGCCGAAGGCGTCCGAAGGCGTCATATACGCGAGGGCTGACGCCTTGGGAGATCTTGACGCCTTGGGAGCCGAAGAGCGCGCACCTAAACCCTCCGATGGCATCCCAGCCCAACCCGAGCTGCTCGGGCTCGACCTGCTGCCCATCGGTGCCCTACTGAGCGGGCCGGACGGCGCGCCGTGAGCGCGGCGACGGAGCTGTTGGCGGAGCTGGCGGCCAGGGGTGCGCGGCTGAGCCTACGGGAAGACGGAGTGCTGCTGGCCGGACCGCCCAAGCTGGTGCCGCCGGAGCTGGCCCGAAGACTGCTCGCCCACCAGGGCGAGCTGGCCGACCTGGTGGCGCGCCAGGCGGGAGTCTGGCAGGCCGACCCGCCGGACGTACTCTGGCCGTCGCAGGTAGGCGAAGACCCCCGGCCGGACCTGCCGGGTAGCTCGTTATGGGCTGCCCTGCTACAGCTCGCCGCTGGCGACGCCGACGATCCCCAAGGCTGCTATGGCCGCTTACTGGGCGCTCGTGCCTGCGGTGCGGTCTTGGAGCGGCGCACCGGTCGCTGGCGGCTGGCACCCGTTCTCGACCCCAGCGAGCGGGTGTCCGTCTGGGCGACCCGTGCCGACTGGGACGCGGACGCGGCGACCTGGCTCAAGCCCAGGAGCAGGGAGATCGTGCTCATGCTGTCACGCCTCCCCCAGGGCGAAGGTCCGAAGGCATGAGCGCCCTTGAAGTGCGAGCTAACGATAATCGCACTTATCACTATCAAGCCCGATCTCAGCCCTACCAGCAGGACAACACCGAGGGCCGGTTTGGGGCCAAAACGGCCCCAACTTGGGACAGTTTGGCCGATGAGTTCGCCCTGGCTCAAGCTCCAGTGCTGGAGGGGATAGCGGACCTGCGGCGGATCTTCGAAGACTACTTCGCCCGGTGCGAGCAAGTCTTCACCGACTGGGAGGGCCGGGAGTGATCGCCCTCCAGTCTTGCGGGTGCGGGAGGCCCGACCTGGAGGCGGGCTGTCCTGAGTGTCTGGCGAAGTATGGCGAGGCAGCACCGGCCCGACGACTAGCGTTCACCGTCTACTCCGAGCCGGTGCCGATGGCCCGCCCGAGGGTAGCCGTCCGAGGTGGCAAGGCGCACGGTTACGTACCCGCCAGGACAGCTCAGGCCGCTTGGGAGATCCGCCAGTGCGCACTAGCAGCCCTGGGCTCAGCGGAGCCCTTCGCTGGCCCGCTGGCCGTCACGGTGACCGCCTACCTGCGCCAGCCCGCCAGCATCCCCAAGTGTCGCCGGGCCACGGCCCTACCGACGAAGAGGCCGGACCTTGACAACCTGCTCAAGCTGGTGATCGACGGCTGCTCTCCGCTATGGGGCGACGACTCCCAGGTGGTCGATCTGACCGCCAGCAAGAGGTTCGCGGTGACCGGCTCGCCCCGGTGGGATATCGCCGTGGAGGCCGTGGAGTGAGCGCCCAGTGCGGAGCAACTACCCGCTCAGGAGGCAGGTGCAAGCGAGCCCCGATCCTGGGCGCTACCCGGTGCAGGCTGCACGGCGGCGCGAGCCCACAGGCCCGAAGGGCGGCTCAAGTCCGCGTTGTGGAGGCCAAGGCCGCCCGGATGGTGCCGTCCTACGAGCCCATGAGCGATCCGGTGACCGCCCTGCTGCAGCTTGCGGCCGAGGTGGTCGGCTTCAAAGACTGGCTCGGCGGCCGCCTGGCCGAGCTGCGCGACGATCAGTGGGTGAGCCAGACCAGGTTGGGAGCGGAGCAAATCTCAGCGTGGACGGCGGCATACGAGCGCGCCCTGGATCGCACCGGCCGCCTGCTGGTGGATATTGGCAGGCTGAACCTGGAGGAGCGCCAGGTACAGATCAGCCAAAGGTCGGCCGAGATGCTCGCCCAAGCCGTCATGGCGGCCATGGCCACCTGCCACCTGTCGGACAGGCTCGACTTGAGAGCAGCCATAGCCGACGAACTGCGACAGGCAGCCGCTCTCGAATCACGGCCCAGCGGTGGCTCCCGGTGAGCGTCTGGGAACGTACCGCCGAGCTGCTGGAGAGCGGCCCCGATCACCCCGACGCCGATCTCGACCGCCAGATCCGCGAGCTGATCCGCACCCGGCCCTGGGCCGAAGTTGGGGCGGTGATGGCTGACACCCATCGCGAGCTTTCCCACTGCCGCTCAACCGAGGCCGAAGACGTGGCCTGGGCGGCTGGCCTGATCCCCATACTGCGGCCCCAGGGCTGGGAGCAGGCACCCAAGGGCGAGGCCCTAGAGCAGGCCATTCTGGCGGCGTACCGACCCCATGAAGGGCGCTCCCAAGGGCCGACCCCATGAAGGGCTGACTGCAGTTTGACTGCAACGCGCCGAGATCAAAGCCGCACATCGGTTCTGACTGCAGTTTTGACTGCAACCCGGCTGCAACTGACTTCAATCCGCTGCAACCCCGTGAGATCAAAAACTGGTGCCCCCGGCAGGACTTGAACCTGCGACACGCGGTTTAGGAAACCGCTGCTCTATCCCCTGAGCTACGAGGGCTTGGTGGCAAGTTTGGTCTCGGCCGACGGGAGACCACCGATCCCAAGTTTCCACTACTCACCCGCTCTTGCGGCGCGGCCCATCTCGGAGCCGAGCTTCGATCGGCTCTCCGCGCGCAGTCGCGGCCAGAACAGAGTAACGACTCACCGCGACCCGACGATGGCTTGGCCGTGAAGCGCCCGCCGGCTTGGGATCCTGACTTGACGCGGGACCTGCTTCCCCTCTTGGAACTACTCGTCGCTCCTCGCTGGGTGAAGGCCGCGCAGCTTCGCCACGTCAGACCCGCGAATCCGCACTGACCAGTGTTCGTCTTGCGAGCTACCGTTCGGGGCGCGAGATCCGCGCCTCAGGCTCCCTAAGCTTCACAGGGTGAGCAGAGGCCAGACCCCGGGTATGGAGTCGTCACCGCCCCTCAATCGCGGTCCTCGTCGGTCGCTTCGGAGTGTGCGGGGTCCAAGTCGGCTGGTAGCCCAGCTCACCCGTCAAGCGCTGGTCCGTTGGCGGGAGTCGCCAGCTCTTCGCCACTCGTTCCTGATCTGGGCTCTCCAAGGCCTGTTCCTGACGCTCGGTTCCGGTCTGAGCTCCGGGTGGCTGGGACACAAGGTAGGTCTCGGTCTCGGTCTGGGGGCGGCGTGGTGGGTTGTGACCACGGCCTTCCTCTTCGTGGCCCTGGACCTGAGCCGAACCTATCCCGACAACCAGCCGTTGGAGCGGCTCGGGATGCCCAATGGGCTGACTCTGGTGAGGGCATATATGGCGTTGCCAATCCTGCTGTTCGCTCTCCTTCCTTCCCAATACCTGGCCCGGGATCTGTTCTTGTCAATCGCGGCGCCGGTCGCGCTGCTCGACGCCGCCGACGGTTGGGTGGCTCGGACGATAGGCCCGATCACGGTGCTGGGAAGAGCTCTGGACCCGATCATGGACGCCACATTCTTCTCCCTGAGCGCGGTCGCCTGCCTGCTGTTGGGGTTCGTGCCACTCTGGCTCGCCCTGCTGGTGCTGGCCAGATTTGGGATCCCGGCGCTGGGCTTCGTGGTCCTCTACCCGTGGCTACCACGGCGGCCGGAGATGGTGGCCACCAGGTTCGGCAAGGTGAACACATTTGCCAGTGGTGTCTGCCTGGCGGGATCTTCGCTCTTGGTGCTCGCGGGGGCCCCCACGCTCGCCTTCGACCTGGTGCTGGGGGCGGTGCTGGCAGCGACTGCCGTGGGTCAGATTCTGACCCTCGCCCGTCGCAGCCTGATCGAGCTCCGCGCCCGTACCTGACCGGGCATCAGCCCGCCTCGGGGCTGGGGAGGCTGCCCGACCGTGGTCGTCCCGGCTCGGGAATCGCTCGGCTTGGGACAGGATGGATCAGATTTCGGTTCCGAAGTGGACGCGCCCGAACTCCGCGCGAGGTGGAACTCAGCTGCGGGTCAGGTCGGGGATAGCTTCGGGGGCCACCAGCCAATGCAGGCCGCCGTAGAAGATCCGCAAGCTCCCGTCCAGGTTGCCCACCTGGAACAGTTGTCGATAGGCCCGCTTCACCGTCACCTCTGCCAGGTGGACCAGGCCGCCGAAGGCGGCGAATGGCAGCAGTTGGAAGTCGACGAAGAGGGCCATCGCGGTGGCCGTGGCAAGGGGTACATGGAACTGCACCAGCAGGAACACCAGTACGCCCTCACGTAGCCCTATGCCGTTGGCGGAGATGGGGATGAAGGTGACTAGGAGTGCCAAAGGCAAAGCCAGGGCGAACACGCCCCAGGAGATGTCGTAGCCCAAGGCGCGGCTGAAGGCTTCCATCGACAGCACGTTCAAGCCCCAGCCGATACCGCCAGCCAAGATGGACAGCATCAGCGCCGTGGGGGCACCCCGGTAGCGGCCCAGGGAGCGTAGGAACACGGCAAAGCGCTCGGTCAGATGGTGCGTGCGCCAGGTGCGCTGGGGGCGTTCCCGCCCGCGGATCTTGGCGAAGAGAAGCTCCGCGACCAAAGCCAAGCCCCAGGCCAAGAGCATCAGGCCGGTGAACACCGCGAAGCCCACCACATCCGTAGTGTGGGAGACGGTGCTGATCACGACCGCACCGCCCAGTCCCCAGAAGGCCATGCCCAGGGTACCCGCCATGCGGCTGCCCACCAGCGAAGCGATCACGGGGCCGTGGCCGACCTTGCGGCCGACCTGGACCGCCCGGACGGCATCGCTGCCAATCCCCGCTGGTAACACCTGGTTGATGAACAGGCCCTTCATGTACCAGTCACCCAGATAGTGCCAGCCGATCCGGATTCCGGCCCCGCGCAGCAGAACCCCCCACTCGAGGATGCTGGCCAGGACTGACAGACCGGCCAGTGCCATCGCCAGGAGGGCCCATGGCCCTTGCAGGTGGCCGAACTGCGCCAGCGCCGCTCCCAAGTTCACGGAGTGGACGAAGATCGCCAGCGCCAACAGGGTGACCGCTACCCTGGCGGCGGGGTGCCTTATGACTCCCCCCAGCAGTCCGATCGTGCGATGGAGGGCTCGATTACCCACGGGCCGAGCATACCTCAACATCCTGAGAGAAGTGGCGGTCGTGAGGGCTTCGTCTCAAGACAGTTGCAGACAGGATAGGATCCGAGCTTGTGAGTTCAGCGTCCATCCTTGATGCGCCCTCCGCCGGCGTTCCGCCCCGGGTGGGGGTTCTGCCCACCTACGTCCCCCCCGAGAAGCGAAATCGGGTGGCACCGGCGATGCGCGGCCGCCAACGACGCCAGCAGCGCCTCTGGGAAATGGCGCCGGGCGTGCTGGTCTGGGCCTGCCTGCTGGCTCCCGTCGCCGCCGGTTTCATCATCACCTTCACCAACTTCGAGTACCTCTGGTTGCTGGGCGTGTTCGCAGTGATCCTCGACCTCTATTGGTTGGTCAAGCTGGTGCATACCTTCCGCTTTGTGGTGCGCGGCATCCGGATCCTGGAGCAGACCCAGGCGATCGACTGGACAGTCCGGCTGGCCGCCATCCCGCTGCCACCGGGCGCGCCCGACCCGGCCGAGGTGGTGCATGCGGTGCTGATCCCCACCTACACGGAGCGCTACGAGACGCTGCGGGCCACGGTTGGCGCCCTGGCGGCGGCCAGCTATGCCAGCGAGCTCAAGATCGTGGCCATCATCACCCGGGAGACCGACCTGGACGGGTGCCGTAACGTGGCCCGGCTCCAGGAGGAGTTCGGGGACAGCTTTCGCGCCTTCTGGCACATCAAGGACCCGCTCTTGCCGGGCATCGTGGTGGGGAAGTCGGCGGCGATGTCCTATGCCGGACCGGTGCTGGCCCGCGGCTGTGCCGGACTCGGCCTGGATCCCCAGCGAGTGGTCGTCACCGACCTCGACTCCGACTACCGAGTCCATCCCGAGTACTTCTCATACATCACTTACCAGTACTGCGAGGCCGCTGACCGCCTGACCTCGATCTGGCAGCCGGTACCGCTCTTCCTGAACAACCTCTGGCGGGTGCCGGCCGCGGTCCGTTCCATGGCGACCCTGAGCACCCAATGGCAGCTCTACCTGCACCAGCATCCCAAGCGCCTGGTGATGTTCTCGGCCTACTCCATGTCGATGCAGCTGGTCACCGAGGTGGGCTTCTGGGACGACGACGTGATCCCGGAGGACTCGCGGTTCTTCTGGAAGGCCTTCTTCACCTACGGTGAGCGACTGCACGTGCGCGGCGCCTTCATGCCCATGTATGGCGATGCCCCCCGGGCAGCCGACTACGGCAGCACCCTGGTCAGCCAGTACAACCAGATCAAGCGCTGGGCCTGGGGGGTGACCGACGTCCCCTACGTGGCGGCCCGCATGCCGGCCCATCCGGAGATCCCGGTACGCCTTCGGCTCCAGCGCTTCCAGATGCTGATCTTCAACCACCTGAGCTGGGCCACAGTGCCCCTGCTCATCCTCATCGCCGGCTCGCTGCCCTCCTTCTTCAACTACGACTATGGGCTCTCCACAACAGGTGGCCTGCTCGAGTTCATGGCCAGCCTGATCCTCCAGACCACGTTGCTCAACATCCTGGCGGTAGCGGTGTTGGACAACCGGCTCCAACCCCGGCCCCCGGGCTGGAACTGGTGGCGTCGCCGGGTCGCCGACCTCCAGACCGTCATCTACCCGGTCGTGTTCCTGGTCCTGAGCGTGATCCCGGCGCTCGAGTCGCAGACCAGGTTGTTGTTCGGCTCCCATCTGGAGTACCGGGTCACCGAGAAGCACTGAGCGAGGGGGAGGCGGCCGGTACAATCCAGGAGATGACTGAGCGCCCGACCGTGTTCAGCGGGATGCAGCCCAGCGGCGATCTCCATCTCGGCAATCTGTTGGGTGCGCTCCGCCCCTGGGTGCTGGAGCAGCATCTCTTCCACAACTATTTCTGTGTGGTCGACCTGCACGCCCTGACTGTCCCCCAGGACCCCTTGGCGCTGGCGGCCAAGACGCGGGAGCTGGCCGCCCTCTACATCGCCTCGGGGATCGACCCCGACTCATCCACCCTGCTGGTTCAGTCTCACGTGAGCGAACACTCGGAGCTGGCCTGGATCCTGGGCTGCTTCACCCCGATGGGATGGCTGGAGCGGATGACGCAATACAAGGACAAGACTCGCCACTCGGCGCAGGAGCGGATCAGCAGCGGCCTCTTCACCTATCCCGTGCTGATGGCGGCGGACATCCTGCTCTACCGCACCAACTTCGTGACCGTCGGCGAGGACCAGCGCCAGCACCTCGAGCTCACTCGCAATCTGGCCACCCGATTCAATCACCTGATGGGGGATGTCTTCGTGATCCCGGAGCCGCGTATCGGGCAGCTGGGTGGCGGCGCCAGGGTGATGTCGCTGGAGGACCCCGCCAGCAAGATGAGCAAGAGCGACGACTCTGACTGGGGCGTGATCGCCCTGCTCGACCCGCCCGACCGGATCCGGGCCAAGTTCAGAAGGGCCAAGACCGACTCCGGGAGTTCGGTGGACATGGAGGCGCCGTCGCCGGGCGTGGCCAATCTCCTGGACATCTATCGGGCGCTAACCGGCTGTTCTCAGGACGCGCTCACGTCAGAGTTCCAGGGAATCGGTTACGGTCAGCTCAAGGACAAGGTCGCGGATCAGGTGATCGCGGCCCTCGAGCCCATCCAGCGCAGGTATCGGGATCTCACCGCTGACCCGGTAGGGCTGGATGCCATCCTGGCCCGAGGGGCCGAGGCGGCTAGGGGGGTGGCCTCCGCCACCCTGCGCGAGGTGAGGTCCCGGATCGGGCTGCTCCCGCCGAGCGGGTCGGGGCCGCTCTAGCGGCTCGCCCTCCCACCGCGAGCGTCCCCGGCTCCGTCCCTACGAGGTACCGAAGTTGGCGAAACTCGTACCTCAGGTGGGAGCCATCGCCGCGTAGGTCGCCGCCACGTCCTCCTCGCCACGGCGAGCGAGCCCGGGCTAGCAGCGCGGTCACGGCCACCGTCAGGTCCACTCCGTGCTCCTGAGCAGCCTGGAGGACCAGCTCAGCGTCCTTCTCGGCCAGATGGAGGGGAAAGCTGGGCGGGAAGTTCTGGTCCACCATCGAAACTGCCTTGGTCTGCGCGACCGGAGCGGCCAGGGGCCCGCCCGAGATCGCCTCCAGGAAGCACTCGGGTCGACCCCAAGACTTCCCGCCAGCGCCTCCCCCAAGCAGCCGAGCAGGTTGATCAGCCAGTCGTTGACCACCAGCTTCAGAGCGGTCGCCGGCCCCGCCCCTTCGCCAGCCCATATGGTGGCCCGACCGACCGCATCGAAGACGGGTTGCACCTCAGCTCGGATCGATGCTGGTCCGCTGGCAAGGATCAGGAGCTCACCTGCTTGAGCTGGCTCGCGGCTCCCGGAGACCGGGGCGTCCACGAACGCCAGCCCGGCTGCCGCCGCCATCGCCGCCAGATCTTGGATGCCACTCATCCCCACCGTTCCCATCTGCACCCATACCGCCCCGGGCCGGAACTTGGTGAGGGCATCGGCCATCATCCGGGCCGTGCTCTCGGCGTCCGGGAGCATGGTGATCACGACTGACGCCTCCTGGACCGCCTCGGCGGCGCTGGGAGCGAGCTCAGCACCCTCGGCTTCGAGTGGCTCCGCCCACAGCCGGGTGCGATTCCAGACCGTCACCAGGTGGCCGGACGAGAGCAGGGAGTGGCCGGTGCCGACCCTGTCAATCCGGTTCCCACAACCGCCACCCGGCCCGCCATCTGCCGAGCATGGGTGACTGGAATTCTGGACGCCTCGTGGGGCTCGAACCTCTGGCGATCGAAGCACCCAGCGCCCCTCAACGGGCGTCGCCACGCGGTCGGACGGTGAGCTGGCCGATGCCCAGATCGGCCCCCGGCCGTCGATGTCGCACCCCGGCTGAGATCCGCCGGACGCCTATAATCCCGCCGATGCGGTGGAGTCGTATAGGCGTCTTTCTAACCGCCGCGGCACTTCCCGCCTACGTCCTGCGTGGCAGCCTTCTGGGCAAGCTGCCCTTCACTGGACTGGAGGTGGTGCTCGGGCTGACTGTGCTCGCCTTCATAGTGGAGAGCTGGCAGCAGCGGCGGATGCCGCACCTGGACACCCCCTTCACCGTCCTGATTGCGGTCCTGCTCTTCGCCATGGTGATCGGAGTCCTGGTCAGCCCGGAGAAGAAGGACGCTCTGGGGATTGCCAAGGCCTACATCGTGGAGCCCGTTCTCTATTTCTTCGTGGCGGTGAATGTGCTCCGCTCCAACTGGGACTGGGAACGACTCACCTACGGTCTCTACGTGAGCGGGGCGGTGGTGGCTGTCTCGCAGTTCGTGGCGCTCGGGGGGGCCATCGCCGGGCACACCCTGAACCTCAGCACGTCGCCTCCGGTGCCGACCTGGCTCTGGACCAACAACAACTTCGGGGGCATCTTTCTGGACCCCTTGGTGGCTCTGGCCCTGGGCCTGGCTCTCTTCGGAGGTACCAAGCACCCCCGGGTCCACTGGGCGATGCTGGTGCTGCTGGGGCTCGGCGATGTGGTCACGATGAGCCGCGGCTCGTGGGTGGCCCTGGTGCTGATCGCGCTGGTGGCGGCGGCGATCCACCCGCGGCGGCGGGTGCTGCTGGTGGGCTGGCTGGTGCTTGCGGTGGTGGCTCTGCTGCTGCCGCCGATCCGTCACCGGGTCGAGAACGAACTCAACCCCAACAGTCCCGCCAACTCGCTGGTGACCAGGGTCCACCTCTGGCACGCCACCGTAGACCTGATAATTGCCCACCCATTCCAGGGCGCCGGCCTGGCCAACTATCAAGAGGAGATTGGCCCCTATCGGGCGGCGCTCCACGATGTGGTCCACCAGACCCACGTCTACCCAGACCAACTCGAGCTGGACTTCTGGGTCGAGCTGGGGGTGATGGGGATCGTGTTCCTGCTTGGCTTCCTGGTGGAGTTGGTCCGCTATCTGGCGCCGGCGGTGCGGGCGGGGCCGCGGCAGCATCCCTGGGCGGCGGCCCTGGCGCTCGCCTGGATCGGGATTCTGGCCCACGGACTGGTGGACAGCCCTTACTGGAAGAACGACCTGTCCGCCGAGTGGTGGGCCCTGGCCGCCCTGGTGGTGGTGGCGGTGGTGCCGGCCACCCGGCAGCTCCAGCTGCGGCGACCAGTCCGCAAGACCTGAGCCTGAAGGCGTGAGCCTCGCTCACCGCACGGTCCGCAACACGACCATGCTGTTCGTGGCCCGGACCGGGTCGCGGCTGCTCGTCTTCGTCTCGTTCCTTATCCAGCAGCACTCCCTGGGAGCCTTCCGTTACGGCGAGTTCGGGGTGGTGGTGGTGCTCAGCAACCTCTCCAGCATCGTCGGGGACGGCGGTCTGCAGATCGTCTACCTGCGCGAGGGCAGCCGCGACAACAAGCGCCTCGAGTCCTACCTGGCGGCCATCCTGGGCGCCAAGGTCCCGCTCCTTTTGGGCAGCCTGCTGACCCTGGCGGTGATGGCGTCCTTCACCAGCAGGCCATCGGTCCTGTTCCTGATCGGACCAGCCGTCGCCCTTTTGGTGGCGACCTCGGTGGCCAACGTGCTGCGCAGCACGTTCTATGCCACCGGGGAGATGCGCTACGAGGCGATCGAAACCATCTGCGAAGGCGCCATCCTGCTCGGCGGCACCGCCCTGGCCAGCTTCGCCCACCTGGGACTGCCGGCCTACCTGTGGGCCTACGCCGCCTCCTACCTCTTCACCTGCGTGTTCGCGGTCTGGATCATCTCCCGGCGCTACTTCCGCCCCCGCCTGGCCATCGATCCTGTGCTGGTGCGGCGCCTGATCCGGATGGGGCTCCCCTTCGCCCTGGTCTTCTTCTTAAACACCGTCTATTTCAAGATCGATGTTCTGATCCTGACCGCCCTGCGGGGGGATACCGAGGTCGGCTACTACCAGGCCGGATACAAGTTCCTGGAGGGGCTTTCGTTCAT
>JABEUU010000185.1 GCA_013044295.1 Candidatus Dormiibacterota bacterium | reverse complement strand
GAGACGAGGAAGGGCTCGGGGTTCTTGGCGAACCGGTCGCGGCATCGGTCCGAGCAGAAGTAGTAGCTGCGGCCGCCGACGGTGGCGGTCGCGGGCGCGATATGGATGTCAACCTGCATTCCGCAGACTGGGTCGGTGGCGTACTTGCCCTCGGCGTGTGAGGAGCGGCGCCGGTGGGCCTCCCAGAAAACAGTGGCGAGCAGGACTACGGCCACCAAGTCCAGCCAGGTCGTGTAGTTCCAGGCGAAGGCATCGCTCACAATGACCCGGGGTCGCGCGGTCGGCAGGATGTGGAGCCCGGCGAAGACGTACTGTGTGATCAACCCGGCGGCCGACATGACCAGCCAGAACGATCCCAGCATCCTAAGGGTGAGTCGGGTGCCGTAGAACCTTCGGTAGATGAGGAGCAGCGGAAAGCTGATCAGGTCGGCGAAGATGAAGCTGACCACCCCGCCGAAGCTGATGCCTCCCTTCCAGAGCGCGGCTGCCAGTGGCACGTTGCCCACCGAGCAAACGAAGCTGATCATGGCTATGAACGGGCCCAGGAGTGTGTTCTCCAGCGACGACCAGAAGCCATGCCCAGTCAGGAACAGGGCTTGCCAGAAAACGGCGGGGACCAGAGCGGCGAGAAAGCCAGCCACTATGAAGCCAATCGCCAGCTCCTTCCGCAGCATGGTGAGATCGGCCGCTGCGTACCCGGCGGCATCGCTCCATCCCTGGCGGCTGCGTAGGCGCTCCCGCCACGGAATTTCGGCATCGGGAGTGCTGGTAGCGGCGGCGTTGGCCCCCACAGCGCAGGCCGCGGTCAGATCGATCCCTGCTTGCCCTCCGCCCTGATCGAGGCGCTCCCTGGCCCGCTCGACCAAGCTGGCTGGGAGGGTGACTCTGGCGACCAGCACGAATAGCGCGATCATCAGCAGGCCGCCGAAGAACTCACTGGCGGTGAACTGCCAGCCGATGAGAACTGCGAGGACAATGCCGAGCTCGATTACCAGGTTGGTGGAGGCGAACATGAAGACCATCGCGGCCACGAAGTCGGCACCCTTGGCGAAGATTGACTTGGCCATGGCAGAGGCCGCGTAGGAGCAGGACGAGGAGGCGGCTCCGAACCCGGTGGCTCGCAGCAGGGCAAGGGGGCGGCGGTCTCCCAGCAGGTCACGCATCTCCTGCCGAGAGACAAATGCCTGGATCGCACCTGACAACAGGAACCCTAACGCGAGCGCCCACAGAGTCGCCCAGAGCATGGCCAAGCCCTGTTCCAGGCCAGCCCAGATAAGGCTCAGCACATGCAACGGCAGCATCTAGCGCCCCCCTTTAGAAGTCATGACCAGTATACCCCTAGGGGGTATTGGCGACCTCCTGGTGGCGCTGGCGTCTCGGGCTTGGGCCCTGGGCCGGAAGTACTCCGAGCACACGATAGTGGCGTGCCCGGGCCTCCTCATGGATGAGCCGCAGGACGGTCGCGGCCACCGGCGAGATCGACTCGGCCCAGAGTTGGAACCCCTGGTTCAGCATCTCCAACTCGCGAATCCTCGGCACCGTCCGATCCAGGGCCATCTGGACCTCCTGGGGCAGGGGGGCGGACTCAAACGAGAGCACCCAGTCGACGGCACACTTGCGCAGCTGGGCGCGTTCCGGAGTGCTGCTCTGAGCCAGCGCGACGATGGCGACGGCGAGCTGTCGGACTCGGTCGAAGAGAATCTCGTTGCCAGCGGCTGCCGCGAGTTGCTCCAGCACCTCGGTCACCTGCGGCGGGAGGAGCATTCGGCCGAAGGCGGGGTGGACGGGCAGTTCCCAACCGCTGCCGAGGATGCGCTGCCAGCTGGCGGCAGCCGGCTCCGACAAGGGCTTGGTCAGGCGGCCGAATATCCCCAGGCTCTCTCGCGGAGTGGAGTGGGCCGAGGCCAGGAAGGCGGCAATCGTCTCGGCGCTCGCCTCCGGAGCAGCCAGCGCCGTGTTAACGGCGGCTAGGAGCCCATCCAGGCGGGCTCGCTCCACCTGCAGCATCTCTCGGTGCCGTTCGAGGGCGTCCCGGAGTGACTTGGGGTCGGCCGTGCCCGGAAGTGAGGCCCGAATCTCCTCCAGCCCCATCCCCAGGCTTCGTAGGAGGTCGATCTGGAGAATTCTCACCAGATCCTGGGCGATGAAATAGCGGTAGCCGCTGACGCTCTGGGCGGGGCGGACAAGGCCCATCGCCTGGTAGTGGCGAATCCTCCCCGGGCTGACACCGGTTAGGGTTGCCGCCTCGCCAATCTTGAGCCGGGGCCGTAGCTCGGCCCTTGCCGACGGGAGGGTCTCCATCTGGCTTGACTCTACGATAGTGTCAAGGTTTAGAGTCCTAAACAAATCCGGTGGTGCCCGACCGAGTGAGGGCTATCGAGGAAGGTCATGTCAATTCCACTTCGCCAGAAGATCAAGGTCGGCTCCTACCTGATGTCGCAGAAGCTCCACCGGGTCGACAAGTTCCCGCTCGTCATGCAGCTGGAACCGCTCTACCAGTGCAACCTCGAGTGCGTGGGTTGCGGCAAGATCCAGCACCCCGATGACATCCTGCGGCGCCGGCTCTCGGTCCAGCAGTGCATCGACGCGATCGAGGAGTGCGGCGCCCCGGTAGTGTCCATCGCCGGGGGTGAGCCGCTGATCCACAAGGAGATCGACCAGATTGTGGAGGCCATGGTCGAGCGCAAGAGGTTTGTCTACCTCTGCAGCAACGCGCTCCTGATGGAGCGTAAGCTCGACCTCTTCAAGCCCGGGCCCTACTTTGCCTGGTCGGTCCACATCGACGGGCTGCGAGACCGCCACGACGAGTCGGTGTCGCGAGCCGGAGTCTTCGACAAGGCCGTCGCGGCGATCAGGGAGGCGAAGCGCCGGGGCTTTCGGGTCACGACCAATACCACCTTCTTCACTCAGGACGATCCCAAATCGATCCGCGACGTGCTCGACTTCCTGAACGATGATCTGGAGGTCGACAACATGCAGATCTCGCCGGCCTACGCCTACGAGAAGGCGCCGGATCAAGAGCACTTCATGGGAGTCGACCGAACCCGGGCGATCTTCAAGGAGGCCTTCGCCGACGGCCGACGCAAGAAGTGGCGCCTCAATCACTCCCCGATGTTCCTGGACTTCCTGGAGGGCAAGGTGGAGCTCGCCTGCACGCCCTGGGGCATCCCGTGCTACTCAGTCTTCGGGTGGCAGAAGCCCTGCTACCTGCTCGCCGATGGGTATGTGAGTACCTATAAGGAGCTGCTGGAGACCACCGATTGGAGCCAGTACGGACG
>JABEUU010000184.1 GCA_013044295.1 Candidatus Dormiibacterota bacterium | reverse complement strand
TGACCGCCCCCTCCACCTGGTTGGCGAGGTTGGCGGGGCTCACGATCGCGCCGCAGTCGAAGCCGGTGACCAGGCGGATCAGCTCCAGGCGCTGGTCAGGGTGCACCTGCACCTCGGCACAGGTGACGATCCGGCCATCCTTCTCCAGACCGACCGCCAACCCCAACCCGTGGCCGCCGCCGTCGTTCCGGCCCTGCCATCCGGCCCGCTCGGCCACCCTCTCCAGCACCTCCGCCAGGCGCCGGTCGCTGAGCTGTCGGAGGCGGTACCCCAAGGGGTCCTCGCCCACCAGATGGGCGAGCTCGTCGATGTGGGACTCGCGGGCGAAATTGTTCGCGGTCGCGGCCAGGGCTCGATACGACCCCTGGCGCAGGGGGGATGCCGCCGGCTGGAAGCGGAGCCTCCAGTTGGGGATCGCGTAGGGAGGCTGGATGGCGTGCGGCCCCGAATTCAGGTTGGTGAACTCCCAGGCCGCAATGGCCCCATCGGGAGCGGTCGCGCTGGACACGTCGATCACAGCCGCCGGACGCAGGTAGGCCTGGGTGAACTCCTCCGCCCGGCTCCAGGCTACCCGGACCGGCCGCCCGGCTCGGCGGGCCAGGATGGCGGCGGCAGCAGCCGCCTCGCCGGTGTGCTTGCCACCGAAGCCGCCGCCGAAGTCGGGCACCACGACCTCGACCAGCGACTCCTCGATGGCCAGCGCCTCGGCCAGCTCGTGACGCACGGCGAAGGGTCGCTGGGTCCCGGTCCAAACCGTCACCGTATCGCCACTCCAGCGGGCGACCGCGCTCCTGGGCTCCATCGGTACGTGGGCAATGTAGGGAATGGTGTAGGTGGCGGCGAGCCGCTGGCCGCCGGCCTGGAGCGCCCCCTCCACATCCCCGGCCTCCTCCAGTGATGACCCACCCCAGCCATCCACCTGCACCGGATGGTCTCGGAGGTAGCCGCTCAGGGTGGCGCCGGTAACGGTTGGGCCCGGACTCCAGGTGGCGAGCACCGCCGCGATCGCCCGGGAGACCTGCGCTCCGTCCTCGCCCACGGCGCCGACCAGATCACCCTCGCGGATCACTTGTACGCCCTCGACCTGCTCCGCGCGCGTGAGATCGACCGACCGCAGCTCGGCACCGTGGAACGGGTGGGACAGGGTCCGGCCCTCGAGCATCCCTGGCAGAACAAAGTCGGATGGATAGACCTTGGTCCCGCTCACCGCAGCCGGTGATGTGACTCGCGGGGCCGGCTCACCGGCGATGGTCCATGCCGAAGGCGGGGTCAACTCCTCGTGGCGGCCGGCCTCGAGCACGAGATTAAGACCCTCAACCAGGTCCCCATAGGAGACGGATAGGGATTGGTCCGCGGCGTGCACCCAGCCGTCCACCAGTTGGTCATCCTCCACCCCTCCGATCCGAGCTCGGGCCAACTCCAGCAGCCCTCGGCGGGCCGCCACCGAGACCAGGCGAAGGTGAAGACCGGCATCGGGCATCGACCGGCTCCCGAAGGTGCCCATATCGAACGGGGAGATGTCGGTGTCTCCCATCACCATCACCACCCGGCTGAGGTCGACCCTGAGCTCCTCGGCGACCAGCTGAGCCAGCGCCGTCCGGTTGTCCTGGCCGCCGTCGACCTTGCCGATGAACGCGCTCACGACGCCCGTGCTGCCCACGTGCACGAAGGCGCCTCCGTCCGCCCAGCGCGGCCCCGAGCTGGGCGGCGGCGCCCCCGGGAGGACCGCCACCAGTCCGTCGGAAAGCAGGTCGAAGTAGGGACGCTGCAGGGCCGGGGTGAGGTCGAACGGATTTGGGACCCGGGTTTGAGGATGCGGCGTCGACGGGCCAGGCGGCGGCATCGCCGTCGTCTGCTGCCCGGCAGCCCCGGCCACCGCCTTGAGGATCCGGGAGTAGGTGCCGCAGCGGCAGATGTGACCATTCAGGGCCGTCCGGATCTGGAGCTCGTCGGGGCTGGGATCTCGGGCCAGCAGGGCGGCCGCCGCCAGCACCATCCCGGGAGTGCAGAACCCGCACTGGAGGCCGCCTTCGGCGAGGAGAGCGGCTTGAACCGGGTGCAACCGTCCGGCCGGCGCCAGTCCCTCGATGGTTGTCACCTGGCGCTCCCCGACGTCGGCCACGCTGGTGGAACAGGAGAGGTGTGGCTCCCCGTCAAGAAGGACCGTGCAGGCGCCACAGGCGCCCTCCCCGCAGCCGTACTTGGTGCCCCGTAGCTGCAGCTGGCCCCTGAGCACCCTCAGCAGAGACTGGGAGGGATCACCGCTTACCTCCCGAATGCCCCCGTTGACCGCCAACATCAGAGTGCCCACGAGCATGCCCCCCAGTTCCCCGCCAATCGGTCCAGCTTACGGCTGGCGCGAGCGGGTGGCGCGCTGGCGGCCGAACCCGACTGGAGCACCGCCAGACCCGGCCATGCCTTCTGCCATCCCGCCTTGGATCCAGGACAGGCCGCGCCCCACCGTTTGTCGTGCGGCCGTGGCAAGGAGCACTTGCCTGGGTGTCAAGCGCCTCCCCCGCGACCGCGGCGACAGGTGAGGCGCCCCCAATTGCCCCCCTGCCCCAGTCGACGCGGCCGCGTTCCGCCAGTCGGGTAGGTTTGTGGAGCCGGCACAGCTTCCCACTAGTCCGCCGGAGAGATCTCAGCCGTGATACCGTGCACCGCCGGAGGCCGAAATGCTTGGGGGAGTGGTCCTACTCTGGTTCATCGAGGTGGCCCTGGCCGTCGCCTGGGTTGCCTGGGACATCCGACAAACTCCCGAGGCGACGGTGCTGAAGTGGGGCTTCGTCGTTGTGACCGGCTTCAGCGGGCTCTTCGGCGCCCTGCTCTACGCGTTGGCCTGCCGCGAACCGCTGCCCGGCACACATCAAGCGTATGTGTCGCCCCGCTGGCACCAGGTGGTGGGCTCCACGATGCACTGTGTCGCAGGTGATGGAATCGGCATCCTGGTGACAGCCGCCGCCTTGGCGCCGCTGCACCTTCCCGCCATCGTCGACCTGGGGGCGGAATACGCGGTGGGTTTCGGCTTCGGTTGGACAATCTTCCAGGCCCTGTTCATGCGAGGGATGCTGGGTGGCTCCTACGGCCTCGCACTCCGCCACACATTCCTCCCGGAACTGCTGTCCATGAATGGCGTCATGGCTGCCATGGCCGCCGTCAGTGCGCCCTGGCAAGAAGCCTTGGCAGCGGCGGCCAGTCCCGCCAGTCTCGACTTCTGGTTCGTCATGTCTCTCGCCCTGTGCGCTGGCTTCCTGGTGGCCTATCCAATCAACTGGTGGCTGGTCGCGAGCGGCCTCAAGCATGGAATGACAACAACCATGCCCGACGGCAAGGACGCCCCGCTGGCAGCCGGCCTCGCTCTGGCGGGCGCCGCTCTGGCCGAGGACCGCCACGGAAGCCACCAGGGGCGATCGGACCGCGCCATGGCCGGGCAGCCGGTCTCGAGAGCCGAGTTCGAGGTCCGAACCGCCTCAGCACCGCCTCCCGGCCACCATCATCTGGTCACCAGCCGCGGGCAGCAGCTGCCGGAGATGGTCGTGGCGAGCTTCGCCATGCTGGCCGCAGGTGTGGTGGTGGCGGGATTGGCGGGCAACCTGTTCGGGGTCTGAATGGAGATCGCGGCTGGGCCCGTTGGCTAGCTGGATTAGGTGGGTGGAGTGCCCATCAGCTCCAGCAGGCGGGCCGGCGGCAGGTGCTGTTCGGTGACTCGCACTCCCAGAGCAGCCAGCGCGTCGGCGATGGCATTGCAGAGAGTCGCTGGGGCCACGATCATCCCCCCCTCCCCCACGCCCCGAAAGTTCACGTCGGGGTCCAGCGGAATGGTCGCCAGGTGCTCGATCTCGATTGCCGGAACGTCGGTGGCCGTGGGAAGCAGGTAGTCCATGAGCGACCCCGAAAGGTACTGACCGGTCTCGTCGTAGACCGAGCGCTCGAGCAACACAGCTCCGATCCCCTGAGCGACCCCGCCGCGGACCTGGCCCTCCACCACCGCGGGGTTGATCAGCGCCCCGCAATCCTCCACCACCAGG
>JABEUU010000183.1 GCA_013044295.1 Candidatus Dormiibacterota bacterium | reverse complement strand
GTCTCGCCGATCACATAGGTCATCGCCAGCTCTCCTAACCTGGCACCCCAGGCGCCAACTGTGCCGAATTCATCGCCTCATCCGTCCTCCACCTCCACCCGCACCGCCTCCCCCTCGACCGTGACCCGATGGGTGCGCACCGGTACCACCGCCGGCAGGTTGAGCACATCCCCGGTGGTGAGATCGAAACGGGATCCATGGCAGGGGCACTCGACCGCGTGGTCCTCCAAATCACCCTGGCTGAGCGAACAATCCTCGTGGGTGCAGGTGTCGTCGATGGCGAACCATGCCCCGTCCTGCGTGTGGGCGAGGCAGACGCCCAGCTCCCCCACCAAGACGCGGCGAAGCCCAGGTGCCGGAAGCCTCGCCTGCTGCAGCGATGCACTTGTCACCCTACCCGCCCACCCCCTGGGCACCGGCCTCGGTCGCCTGAGGCGACCTCGTTGGCGGCACGCAGGTGAGGTGGTGCAGGGTGCCGGTGAAGCGTTCGGCCAACCCGGGATCACTCTTCTCCAGGACGGCGAACGCTTGGGCGGCGAGCCGACAGGCCCGCTCGGTCCGTCCGGCATCTCCCAGCTCACGCAGGGCCTTGTCCAGGAGCTTGGCGAGCTCACCCTCTTGCGACATCAGGCCTGGCGCTCGATCTTGACCTTCCATGTCTTGGGGCCCTGCTCCAGATAGTCCCAGGTGAAGGCGTCCCCGCGGGTTGCCTCCAGCAGGTAGCGGAGAGGAAGTGGATCGTGGTCGTTGACCAGGGTCACCGCCCGCCCGGCCTCCAGCTGGTCCAAGGTGGAAAAGATCAGCTGGTGGCGTTGAGCGGGAGGCAATGACCGGACGTCCAGCTCCCCTTTCACCTCAGCTCCTGGTTCGACCGTCACCGTTCCCACCTCGTAGGCCACATCACTGCGCAGATGGCGGCCGATGAAACAGCTGTCGCGTGCCAGCTCGGCGGTGCGCTGATACTCCTCCATCCGGCCGAGATCCCCACCCAGGATGTTGGGGGTCGCCAGCAGGCGGGCGATCCGCGTCGGCTGCCCGACGACGGTCTCCTGCATCTTCACTTGGACACGCTCCCAGGGCAGACCGTCCCGGGATAGCAGCGAGCTCAAGGTTCCCGTGTAGCAGGTGGCAACCGCACTCGCCAGCAACTCCTCGGGGCTGCTGCCCTCACCTCGTCCCCCCATCCCCGAGGGGACCGACCAAGCCAGGACCTGGTCCCCGGTCTCGACCGTGCCGACGGCTTCGCGGCCACCGCCGCTCCACCTCGTCATCACCTCAAAAGTCAGGTCTTCCATTCAGCTCCTCCTTGCCTATCGACAGTTGTGTTGCCCATGCAGTCGCGGTTGCAGCCGTAGCCGCTCGGCTCAATCTCCCTCCCCACCGTGATGGCCCCGCAGGGCCGCGACCAGGGCCTTGCGTTCGGCGGCCCCCAGGCGGCCCAGTTGGGGCAGGTAGTCCTCCTCCTCCTTGTCGAAGTGGAGGCTCACCACGGCGGACAGCGCCTGGAGCAGACGCGCCGCATCCGTCCGGTCCGCGTTCCGGGCCGCAGAGGTATGCGCCAGGTCGGTGGCCAGCGCCTCGATCCGCCGATGGTCGAGCGCCATCGTGTTGGTGGCCCCTCCCCGCGCTCGAAGCACGCCTTCCACGGCCGGGTACACCAGCCGCTCCTCAGCTGCGGCGTGGGGCAGCAACTCGTCCCGTAGAAAGCGGACGGTTGCCTCGAGCTCCAGGCTGAGCCGCGCTGGGTCGAGGGTTCCGGCGACACCCGCCAGGCGGCCCAGATCGGCGACACCGGCCATCAACCCGCGATGCTCGGCCCGGATCACGTCCGCAGGATCGTCGGCCACGGGCTCATCCGGCCAGGCGGGGCCGTCGGTTGTCCGATGATCGTCCGGTCCCGGCGGCGGCGTGACCACCGCGAGAGCCAGAAGTCGGCCCTCAAGACAGCGGAGGCCTCTGGCCACGCCGGCTCGGACCACCGCCAGGTCACCGGTCCGCACAGGCCGGATCTCATCGTCCACCAGAAGCTGTCCCATGCCATCCAGGACAGCCAGCACCAGATCCGTCTCCGGGCGATGCGGCGGGAGTTCCCGGCCAGGCTCCAGGTCAATGAAAAGCACCCGAAGCTGGTCGGTTTGGAGGAGGACGCGGGCGGGCCCTGATTCCAGCCTGGTGGAGGAGGAGAGCGCGCCCGCGCGCGCCACCAGCGCGTGGTCGGTGATGCTCTCAGTCATCGGCCACTCCCTGGCTGGGGGTGAATCTGACGCGGTAGTCGCCACCCCCGAGGTCCTCCGTGCGGTGGGCGTAGCCGCGCGCCTCCAGCACCGTGTACAGCGGAATCGGGTCCAGCGGGGCAAGTAGGTCCAAGGGCTCGCTGGGCCCCAATTGGGAGACCGCCGCCATGATCACGGCGAAGGGATCGTCTCCCTGGGCCATCAGGTCGCGCACATCCAGCATCGCCATCACTCCACCTCACTTCCAGCCGAGAGCGCGTTTGGCGGAGGCGCTCATCATCTCCGGCTCCCACCGCGGCTCCCAGATCAGCTCCACCTGGACCTCGCGCACGCCGGGAATGGTCTCCAGGCTGAACCGGACCTGATCGGGGATGCTCCCGCCCATGGGACATCCCGGAGTGGTCAGGGTCATGGCCACGGTGAGGGCGCCGCCCACCGAACCGAGCTCGTAAACCAACCCCAGGTTCACCAGATCGATTCCCAGCTCGGGGTCATACACCTCCAGCAGTCGGTTCCAGGCCTCC
>JABEUU010000034.1 GCA_013044295.1 Candidatus Dormiibacterota bacterium | reverse complement strand
TGCTCCTCCCGCAGCATCTCGGCTGCCAGATTGGCCGACCGGATCATGGTGGAGAAGCGAGCTGGGATGGCCAGGCAGAGGATGTCCCCCGCGGGGGCCTCGCGAAAGGCGGTCAGGTAGTCACCCGGGGAGGGCGAGCTGCTGGTCGGCAGTGGCCCCGGCCGGTCGAGGAGGGCGTAGAACTCAGCGCTGGTGATGTCGACACCGTCGCGCAGGCTGCGGCCGTCAATCTCGATCGCCATCGGCACCACCGTGACAGGGGCGCCGGGCCCGGGCAAGGCGGGCAGACAGGCGCCGCTGTCCACCACCAGCGCGGTCAGCAGATCTGCGTTCACGACGGAGTCCGCTCTCCCGGATGGTCTTGCTCGTTGATGCAGCTACCGTAGATGGCCAGCAGCCGGTCCAGCATCCTATCAATCCCATGATGACGGACCGCCTCCTCCCGTGCCCTGGCTCCGAGCTCCCGCGCCCGCCCGGGCGACGTCTCCTGGAGCTGCTCGGCGACCGCGTCGGCGAGCCTGGAGGGGTCGAGCTCGAGTCCGCCCCCGGCCACCACCGGTAGGCCCCCGGCGGGAGTCACCGCCACCGCGCAGCCGCTGGCCATCGCCTCCAAAAGGGATATCGAGAGTCCCTCCGCGCTGGAGGGCAGGCAGAAGAGGTCAACCGCACGCCAGAAGTCGACTCGGTCCCGCAGGTGCCCCAGCTGGCCCAGGTAGACCACTCGCGGGTCGCGCTCGGCCAGCTGGCGGACCTTGCCCTCCAGAGCGCCTCGCCCCGCCAGCAGCAGTCGCGCGGAAGGGCCGAGCCGGGCGCGCTCGAACCCGGTCAGCAACTCCCGCACGCCCTTCTCGGGGTCGAGCCGACCGGCGAACCCCACCACCAGCGACGACCCGGCCAGGCGCTCGGCGCGCACCCGGCTCGGCCCCGGGCAGAAGCGGTCGGTGTCCACCGCGTTGGGCAGGACCTCGATCCGGCCCAGCTCGACCCCGACCTCCGCCAGCCGGTGGCGGTGTTCCTCGGTGAAGACGATGACCCGCTGGTAGCGGCTCAGCCGGCGTGCCCAGAAACGGTGCAGCTCGCGCATCACCAGGGCGCGGCCGGTCCCCACCTGACCGAAGGGGAGGTGGAAGGTCACCACCCGGGCGCTGCCGACCCGCTCCGCCGCCGCCCCCACCCAGCCGTCGTCCAGGGTGAAGCTGAGGGAGCAGTGGGTCACATCGGGACGGTGGGCGGCCAGCCAGCCTTGCATCCGGGTCCGAAACCCGGGCAGGGGGATGGTGACGGTCTTGAAGCGCAGGGTGGGCCAGGCGACCGCGTGGCGGGGGTCGACCGGAACCTGGGAGCCATCCCCACGGGCGTGATGGAAGTAGACCTCCTCGCCACGCCGGAGGAGTCCTGAAACGACCTGCTCCGAGTAGCTGGTCAGGCCGTCGGCGCGGCGGCCCACCGCCTGCCCCAGGAAGGCGACCCGCAGCGCGCGGGCCCCATCAGCCGCGCTCGGGGCCAAGCAGCCTGCCCTCCTGGAAGGGATACCACTGCTCCGGCCAGCGCCGCACCGCCACTTCGAAAACCTGGAGCAGGGGCCGCAGCGCCTGGGCGGGGTCCAGGTCCGGGTTGAGCAGATGGGGTGGATGGACCTCGATCAGACAGGTCCCGCTGGGGCTTCGGGTGGCAACCACCGGGAGCAGCGGGCAACCGGTGCGGGCGGCCAGCATCGCCGGGGCCGAGGAGATCCGCGTCCGATGGCCCAGGAACTCCACCTCCAAGCTGGGGGTGTCGCCGGGGATGTCCGCCAGCAGGGCCACCAGCCCGCCATGGCGCAGAGTCTCAAGCACCGCTCGCGCCGACCGCGAAGCCACCACCGCCCGCAGGCCCATCTTCGCCCTGGCCCAGATCACCAGGTCCTGGAGGGCGGGTGATCCCTCGTCCGCCATCACCACGGTGAGCGGGAGCCCCACCGCGCTCGACCAGGCGCCGGCGGCGTCCCAGGTCCCGATGTGAAACAGGACCAGGATCCCGCCCTGGCCCGCCGCTCGCAGCCGCCGCAGGTGCTCGACGCCGAACCCCCGAAACAGGGGCATGAGCCGGGAGCGCGGCAGGCCGTGAACGTAGACGAAGTCGAGGCTGGTCCGACCGTACTCCACGAAACTGCGCCGGGCCAGGCGCCGCGCCTGGCGCCGTCCCATCTCCGGGAACACCAGCTGGTAGTTGTTGGCAGCGGCCCGGCGCTGAGCCGGCAGCAATGCGAAGGCCGCATTGGCGAGGGCGTCTGAGAGCCGGTAACGTCGGGTGCCGAGCAGGTGGAGGCCGGCCGCGCTGAGGTCGAGTCCTGCTCGCAGCGCCGCCTGCGCCCGCGGCGTCTCCGGCTCGGCCATGTTGAGATTGTCGCAGTTTGCCAGATGGCTCTCCGGCGCCACTGCGGGACCCTATCGTCGTCCCGTGGGGCACTGTGTCCAGAGTCGGGTCGCGTCCTAAGAACTTGGCCCCGAGTTCTTCGCCGGCTTCGAGCACCTCTCCGGCCGCGCCCGACGGGTGATCTGGGTCGGTTGATAGACCGTGACGGCGAGCCGCTCGCCGCCAGCGCCACGGCGGTCGCTTCCCTAGGGGTCGCCGATGCCGAAGGTGACACTTTCCTAGAGGATCGCATCCGGCCCCGGAGGTGACAAGCGCAGCCCACTCCGGGCAGCCCCTTCGGCACCCGGTGGCCATCGCCGGAGCTCGACCATCCAACCGCAGGCTCCCCTTGGGAGCGTCAGCCCGGCTCGGCTCCAGGCCATGGGCCGGAGGCTGCTTGGCCTGAGATAATTACACGATGGTACTCGTGCTAAAGCTTGCCAGGTGATCAGGCCCCAGCGTTCGCCAGAGATGTGGT
>JABEUU010000182.1 GCA_013044295.1 Candidatus Dormiibacterota bacterium | reverse complement strand
GGCACAGGCAACGTCCCGAGCCTGAACCACCGATAGGCCGTCTGTGGGTGGACGCCCTGAGCTCTCGCCCAATCTGTCAGGTTCACCTTGCCCAGGACAGCGACTGGAATGCACGTGTGCTATCTATTATTCACTGATGGCTCAACAGTTCGCAACCCCCAGGAGGGCGCACCGCCGGGGCACCGAGACCTTGGGGAAGCCTCGCTGGATCATCGCCTTCCTCGCTGCAGAGCTGAAATGATCCCTGGCCGCGATGCTAAAAGGCCCCTCTCCATCCCGATCTGGCCGAGCTTCTGATACAGGGCATCCACATCCACTGGAGGCCCGGCGTTCCTCTCGGCGCCTTCGAACACTTGGGCCCCCTCCTTCTCCAGGCGGCCCTTGCACGGGGTGACCATGGTGGGATGGATCCCGTAGGTCTGGGCGATCTCGGCTACGGTCTTGTCGCCCATCAGGGCGGCCACCGCCACCTCAGCCTTGAACTCCGCGGTGAACTTCCGTCTCGTCGTTCCTGCCACCTGTGTCCTCTCCGGCTTTACTGGATGAGTCCTGCTTAGGCGCCTGTCGATTTCGGTGCGGGCACCTCAGTCCCCGGCCGCTTGACAGTTCCCGAGCCGGGCGAGACCAGCGAGCGCCGCGCGCGCTCTGTGGCCAGCCGTGCGCAGCCT
The DNA here is from genome assembly GCA_013044295.1 of Candidatus Dormiibacterota bacterium. Lineage (GTDB taxonomy): Bacteria > Chloroflexota > Dormibacteria > Aeolococcales > Bog-877 > AG-12. The sequence goes on along the minus strand of JABEUU010000182.1, from coordinate 3,054 downwards.
GCCAAGTGCCCCGCGCGCTCAGGCTCCCGTGGCACGAATGTGGCGGGTCCGTGATCAAAGCCGCGTACGACCCCTGCTAATCTAGCCCCTCGTGGGCAAGCTCTACGGACGGCCGGCCGTGTCCTTCGGACCAGCCGATGAGTTGGTTCGCCAGCACGGGCGCCGGGTGATCTCATTCGGATTCGCCGGTGTGCTGGGGGTGGTGACCACGCTCGGCGGCACGGTGCTGCTGTATCACCATCTCGGCCTGACGCTCTGGCTGGCGTCTGGGATATCGATCCAATCCGCCATCCTGGTCACGTTTACCGCCAACTCCCTGCTCACCTGGCGGGACCGGGAGACCAACAGCTTCTCCCGCCGCTTGGCTACTTTTGAGGCGGTTTCCCTGGTCGGCTTGGGGATTCAGGAACTGGTGCTGATGGTAGGCGCCACCGACCTTCACTACTTCTACCTCCTAGTGCTGCTGGTGGGCACGGGGATCGCCTCGATTTGGAACTACCTCGTCAACAATCGAGTGACCTTCCGCCAAGCCGCCTGACCTCCCGTTCAGAGCAGGGTGGGCGCGACGCCGACCGGCCGCCAGCCCCCAACTCGTCCACGCCCCGTGATTTAGGGGCTTCGCCAGCCTGGCCTGCGGCTGGGGGACGGCGCGTCGCGAGTCGCCGCAGACCACCACCACGGCTGGCCCGGGCGCTAGGGTATTCCAACTGGTGTGTGCGCCAGCGGACAGACGCCGTCGCGCCCAAGTGTCATGGTCAGGGGCACAGTTATGACGATCGATAGCTCCGGCGTCGCCTCGGCCCGGGAGTCGAGGTTTCCAAAGCAGGGGCGCCCGCACCGTGGCGGGCGCTGTCGAGCCCGGGATGCCCGCCCTTGATGGGGATCAAGCGCGCCTCCGCTCCGACCCACTCTCCGGCTCTGGCACCAGCCACGCCAACAGTTGCGACGGCGGCTTTCCTCAGCGACCTCCTGGGTCGCTGCCTGGATGTGCTCCGACTTCCGGGCCAGGTGACGGCCCGCTCCGACGCTGGAGAGGTGCAAGGCTTGACCAGGCATCAGGTGAGAGTGGTGCGGGGCCTCCCTAGCGACGGGATGACCCTGGACGAACTGGCACTGCGCCTGGACCTCGAACGGGCCTCGATGATGGCTCTGGCCGACCGCCTGGTGCGCTCCGGGGCTGCGAGACGCGAACGGGCGGCCGGGGATCCGCACACCGTGCGGCTGCTGCCGACCGTGGCTGGGAAGACCATGGCCGAGGACTACCTCGGCCACCAGGAGGTCGCAATTGCGCGGCTCGTCGCTAGGCTGCCTGATCGAGCGCTCGCCGCGCTCGGTTTGTCGAGCAGGATTTTTGGCGCCCCAACCGGGGGCCACCGCTCTCAATCGCCGCCACAGAACGCCCCCTACCCTCTTGAGTCTCACTTCCCGCAACCCGGCGTTGACATCCGGGCGCGGGCCCTGCCGTCGGGCCCATCCCCGTGGCCGAGCCCTCTCGCCAGCGGCCCTGCTACCGCTGGCGAGATGAGCTTTGGCGACCCGGCTGAGCCCCTGGGAATTCCGGCAATGATTGGCCTTGCGACCTGCGACCGCCCCGGAGACCAAAGCCTGGTCGAGGCGGTGGGGCTGGCAGCAGCTTTGTCCAGCTGAGCCCGCGGCCGGGCGCACGAGCCTGCGCGACATTTGGGCGGGATGACAAAAGCCGCCCGGGGTGGTGGTCGGACAGCTCGGGCCCGTCCGCGATCTCCGGGCTGTTAGCGCTGACCACCAGCGGAGCCACGGCCCGTGAGGTTGCCCCTGCGGGAGCGCGCTCCAGCCCTTCTCTGGCGAGGTTGGAGCGGCACCGGCCGGGGCGCCTTCTTGGCCAGGTGCTGGACCCTGGGCGCCGGCGCCAGCCAGCGACTGGCGTCTCACTGGAGACCCCCTTCCGGGGATTGGCCGCCACGCCCGGCCCAGCCGGCTGCCCGCCACCTCGATGCGACAGCGCCACCGCCGGGCAGGGCAGGGCCCGGACGTGAGGGCAGCCCCAGATGCTCGACCGCCCGCTGAGAAGTGGTTCGTGATCACCACCAGATTGCGACAGGCGGGTCCAGCCGCGCACCGTGGCGGGGGCTACCACCGGGCCATGGCCATGGTGGCTAGCGGTCGGCGCCTGCTTACCGTCTCCCTCACATTGCTGCTGCTAGCTGGTGGGCTCGTGGCCAGCGGCCGCTTCCAGCCGGCGGTGGGGGTCCCGGCCAGTGCGCAGGCGGCGGCGGCCACCGTGACGGGCAGCGTGTACACGGCCCTGCCACCGACCCGCCTGCTCGACACCAGAAGTACCGATCAGAGCCTTGGGCCCGAGGCCTTCGTGAACCTGACGGTGGTGGGTACGGGGGGCAGCTCCGTGGTGCCCGCCGACGCGTCCTCAGTGGTGCTCAATCTCACCGTCTCCGATACCACCGCGCCCAGCTATCTGACCGTCTGGCCCGCCGGCGCCAGCCGTCCCGAGGTTTCCAACTTGAACTGGACCGCGAATGAGACCGTGTCCAACCTGGCGATTGTCCAGGTCGGAGCTGCTGGTCAGGTCACCTTCTACAACGAGGCTGGTCAGGCAGCCGTGATCGCGGACCTGGAGGGGTACTTCGCCCCCCCTCTCAGTGCCGCCGCCGCGGGCAGCTATATCCCCCTGACTCCGTCCAGGATCGCCGACACGCGTTCCGGCAGCGGCGCCCCGTACGCGGGCAGCACCCTGCAGGCCAACAGCAGTCTGATCGTTCAGGTGACGGGGGTGGGAACGGTTCCGGCGTCCGGAGTCGCCGCCGTGATGGTCAACCTCACCGTCACCGACACCACGGCCGCCAGCTACCTGTCGGTATATCCCCAGGGCACCTCACAGCCTGGAACCTCTGACCTCAACTGGACGGCCTCCCAGACCGTGGCGCACCGGGCGCTGGTTCCGGTCAGCAGCAGCGGCCAGATTGTGCTCTACAACCGCAGCGGGAGCGCCGCTGTCATCGTCGATGTGGACGGTTACTTCACCAGCGGCAGCGGCCCGGCGGCCGGCGGCCTCTACGT
>JABEUU010000005.1 GCA_013044295.1 Candidatus Dormiibacterota bacterium | reverse complement strand
GGGGGCGGGTCATGGGGGCATGAGGTGCGGGACCACGGCCGGGACCTGGGGGACGGTGTAGGTCGGCGGTAGTAGGGTCCCTGGGAGGCGAAAAGCTGCTGCCAAGGGGAGCTGGAAGCCGGGCTCTTGGGGATCAGCCGACAGTTGTCAAGGGCTGTGTCAGCGGTTCCAGCGATCCGCCCAGAGGAAGAGCTTGACGACCAAGATGAGGGTGGCCGCGAGGGCCATCATGGTCAGGCGATGGAGAGTGCGGCGGTCAGTGCTGCGGCGCAGCAGGCCGAAGTTGGTGAACCAGGAGTTGGTGCGTTCCACCGGCCAGCGCTCCCCCATGGGGAGGAGCTTTCTGGTAGTGGCTTGGCCCTTCTTGCGCTTCAGAGAGATGACCACGTCGGTGAGGCCGTGCCCAGCGCACACCCCGCGCACTATCTGGTCGTCGTAGCCGCGGTCGAGATGGAGGGTCTCGATGTCGAGGAGGAGGCCGCGTTGGGCGACGGCGTCGAGGGTCGGCGGGAGCAGGAGGCAGTCGTTGCGGTTGGCGGCATCGATTGGCCAGCCGATGGGGACCCCCTGGTGTTCGGTGGCGATTGACCATTTCCAGCCGACCTTGCCCCGGTCGGTGGGATTGGGGTCGGTTCCTTGGCCACCGCAAGGGGCCTTCTGTAAGCTGCCGTCGATAGCGACCTCGGACAGGTCGAGGCCGATGATCCGGTCGTAGCCGAGCAACGCCTCCTCGAAGGTGGCATCGAAGGCGCCGAACTCGAGCCAGAGATCTCGCCGGGAACGCAAAGTGGTGGCACTGCCTTTGCCGAGATAGCCGGCGGTGGACCAGGAGCAGCCGGTGACCAGGCGGAAGACGATGGCCTCGAAGCAATCCCGGTCGGGGATCCTCGGCCGATGACAGTGGAGGGGGTGTTGGTCTTTGGGAGGGGGAGGCAACCGGGCCGAGAAGGCGGTCCAGGTGGCGTCGAGCACTCGTTTGTCCAGTGCCTGCATCCCTCTGCCCAGCTACGGGTCCTGCTATCCGGCGTAGTATACGCCGGATAGCAGGAGGGTAGCATGAATGCCGGTGAGGAGATGCTTCCAGTGACACCGACCAGGGCCCAGCAAGCAGCCAAAGCACGTCTCGTCAAAGAGCTCGGCGAGGCGGACTTTGCCCTGCCTGGTTCACTGGTCGTGGAGTCCCAGCGCTGCGGCAAGCCCAGTTGCGCCTGTCACCACGATCCGCCCAAGCTCCACGGCCCCTACGCGCGCTGGACTCGCAAGATCGACAACAAGACCGTTACCCGCCTGCTCACCGACGAGGAGGTCGCCCAGTATCGACCGCTGTTCGAGAACGCCAAGCGGCTCAGGAGACTTCTCGCTGACCTCCAGCAGCTGACCATGGAGATGGTGGACGCGCCTTCAACCCCTCCCCGCCACCGGTCTCAGGCCGACCGCACCTGATCTCAGCTCGCGCCCCTTCATTTGCCCTATCCGCGCGCGCTCTTAGCGAAGGCAGTCAATTCGAGCCTGGCTCCTGAGCCTACCCTACGAGGCGTTCGAGGGCTACCTCAGCCATTCGGCTCGCCAGCGCATCGATCGGCGCCATGAGGGGAATCAGTGACGTCACCTCCTCTTTCAAGGCCAGAGGGGGTACCCCTCGCAACTGGAGCCACCGGACCAACCACTCCAGGAACTCATCCAAGACGCTCGGGTCGTCCACATGGCGGGCGGCGGCGGTAAAGCGGACGATCAAGGCTAGGTCCTGGCGAGTCCGCGCCAGCTGCCGCGCGTCATAGTCACCCATCTCGGGGAAAGCCTCAGTCAGCCCTTTGAACGCCTTCACGGCGATACCGTCGGCTCTGTCCTCCAGTTCCAGGGCGGCAGGATCGGCCAAGTACGGTGTCGAGCTGACCGATGGGGGAGATTCGCGCCAGGCCGACAGGGTCATGCCAGCGTCGCCCATCCCGGTACCCCATGCGTCCGCTCCCAGCCGGAGGGCGCGTTGGGGCCCAGTTCCCATGGCGCGCCCGCCAGCAATCACTGGCACCCCCTGGCGGTGGGCGGCGTTAGCCAGGCTCCGAACGCCGTTGTAAAAGAGGGGAACGCTGCAGCTGATCGCCAGCGCGTTCGGAGCACGATGTTGCAGCAGCGACTCGGCCTGGTCTGCTGGTGTCGACGCGCCGAGGAAGGCGACCCCGAAGCCGTGGGATCGGACCATTTCGGCGAACATCTGGGCAGGAAGGGCGTGCCAGTCGCCCTCCGCGCAGGCAACGACCACAAGCCCGCGCTCGGGAGGAGCTTCGATGGAGTCGGCCAACGCGTCGAGCGCCTTCTGCGCCACGCCCGTGGCAAGGTGCTCTTCAGCCACGGTGCACTGGTTGCGAAACCACCGCTCACCAACCTCGCGTTGGGCGGCGCCTAGCAGGTCGACTATCACCGTGTCACTGGGGACCGACCTGTCGAGAAGGTCGAGGGCCAGCTTCACTCCATCGCGAGCATGTCCGCCTAAAGCTTCGCTCAGGAAGGTCGGAACCGCCTCGGCCGCAGAGCGACCCGGACTCATCGAGCTTTGACCGAGGAGCGCCGGAACCGAGTGAGCTTGGGTCGGAGGTCGCCGCCCGCTACGCGGGGATGCAATTTCCAGGGCGCTCGAAAGAGCATGTCGGCTGCCAAGCTCGCGTCGTGATCCGTGTTCAAAATCATCATCAAGCGGCTGCTCTGGGCGTAGTCGGCTCCCACTCTCAACCTGCGGGACTGCGGCCGGCTCTCCCCCACAGCGAGGCGATGGGCACAAGATTCCCCTGGGCCAGGCGGACTCCAGCAGGGACGGTCGGCTCGCTCACAGCTGCGGACGCGCAGGTTCTACCGTGCAGCCGAGTCACGAGTTTCGGGGCCACGGCGCCTCGGAGCAGCTCGTTTGTGCCGTTCATAGGTAGTCACTCTCAGTTGCGAACTGCCATTGATCGCGTCCCGCCTCCTTGGCACGATACATCGCCCGATCGGCGGCCTCGAGTGCACGCGCGGGGTTGGGGGCGGCCGGCGCAACACCTCCCGAGAAGGTGATCGGATGGGGGCGCTGAGCGCTCCAGTCCGCCCGGAAGCGGGTGAGGTACGCCTCTGCGTCGCCGCCCCGTAACACGACCACAAACTCCTCGCCACCATAGCGTCCAACCGTGTCGATCGCGCGAAGTGAGGTCGCCAGGGTGCGTCCCAGCGCTCGCAGCACCCGGTCGCCCTCGGAGTGTCCCAGAGTGTCGTTGATTGCCTTGAAGTGGTCTAGGTCAATCATGATCACGATGTCGCCACCATCCAGGCGCCCGAGTGTCCTGCCCAGCAACCTGCGATTGGCGACTCCGGTGAGGGGGTCAATGACCGCATCCTCAGACAGTCGACGTCTCTGATCGACCAATGCGAGCGCCCGATTGGCGTCATTGACAAACGAGGGCAGGTGGCGTTCGAGTTCAGACCTCGAAACAGTTCCCAGCGGCGCGGTTGGGAGCACAACTGCACCGTCGCCGAACGATATGTCGAGGGGAATTGCGCTTGGTGTGGATTCGGAAGCCTCGACGGTAGACCCACCCAGAGCGTGGACCAGCTCGCGTGCGACCGCTGCGGCGTCGGCGGGCCCAGCAATCCGCAGCAGCGCTCTCACCGCTTCGAGAAGGGCGGCTGAGGATTTGATCGAGGTTTCCAGATCGTCGACCATTGCCGTGCCCACCTCCGACTCCATTATGCGCCCCGCAGCGATCGAGAACTCGGCCACCCCTGACTCGGCGAGAAACGCACCCCGGAGGTTTGGGCCACGGGCATCACCCGAGACAGAGGCGAACCCCACCCCATGGGGTTGTCAGTGGCGGTCGTCAAGACGGTGGACCTTAGAGCCGCGGGCGGCGCACCAGTGATCTCGATCCGACCGCCACCGCGGGATCGAGGGCGCCGCCAACAGGGCCGCGTAGTGTGCCTGGCGTTCGATCTCGGAGAAGCACGGTGCTGGTGGCGGGTCCTTGAGCTGGCGACATCCTGCACGGTGCTGGAGGCGGACCGTTCGCCCGGGAGCCGCCCCGAACACCGGATACTGATCCGAGCGTTGACACGCCAACATGTCAGCGAATGGAGCGCCCATCGGGCGCGTAGCCTTGGCCGCCGATGGCGTCGGGTAGCTTCTGCGGTCGGTCCAGGCGGCTGATGGCAACTTCCTAGAACCAGGGGTGCCAGTGGCCACATGACGCGCCATGCTTCTTCCAACTGCACCACACCTACTCAGCCGGGTGCAGATGGGGAGGTCGTGACCTGTTCACCGATTGTATGACATAGCCGTACAAACGGATGATTCCACCTGGTATGATATCGCGGTGAAGATCAGTGACTGGGCACGCCAGCAGCACATTCACCCCCGCACCGCCCAGCGGTGGTTCGAGGCCGGCAACCTGCCGGTCCCAGCGCGCCGTCTGCCTTCCGGCACCATCTTGGTGGAGGAGACGTCTCCGCAGGCCGGCAAGGTGGCGCTATACGCCCGGGTCTCGTCGCATGACCAGCGCTCTGACCTGGAACGGCAGGTGGGCCGGCTGGTCGAATGGGCTGCCGGCCACGACCTGACCGTGGACATGACCGTCGCCGAGGTTGGCTCGGGAATGAATGGCGCCCGGCCCAAGCTGCGCCGGCTGCTGGCCGATGGCCGGGTCGGCACCATCGTGGTGGAGCACCGGGACCGGTTGGCCAGGCTGGGCTCGGAGTACATAGAGGCAGCTCTGCTGGGAGCCGGCAGGCGGCTCGTGGTGGTCGACCCGAGCGAGTTGGAAGACGACCTGGTCCGGGACATGACCGAGGTGCTCACGAGCCTCTGCGCCCGGCTGTACGGGCGGCGTTCCGCCCACACCAGAGCCCACCGGGCGCTGCGCTGTGCGGAGCAGCCGGTGGAGGCCCAGACGGCACAAAATCGTGGCCATCGCTGGCGCGCTGAGGCTGACTCCTAGCCGACACCAGATCAGCTCCTGGACCATCGAGCGGGTCCGGATCGCGACTGGGAGGCGCAGCTGCGCCCCGTATTTGGTGGTGATGAGGCACCTCGACCGCTGCGTCTCCTTGGGCCCCAGGTTGCTGGGCCGTCCCGGCACTGGTTGGGCCCTCATGGCTACCATTCCGCCTTTGCGGAGCCTCCCCAGCCACTGCTGGATCACGGAGCGATGGCAACCGAACGCGTTGATCGCTAACTCGGCGCGGT
>JABEUU010000181.1 GCA_013044295.1 Candidatus Dormiibacterota bacterium | reverse complement strand
GGGTGCCGATCGCATAGCGCCTTTGGACTGACGGGGATGGCCGGGAATGTCGGGCGGGTCCGGACCGGGAGAGGCCCCTCTCTTCCTCGATCGCTGCAACGCTAGCAAGAGCAGATGGGTTTCAGCGTTGCCGATCTCCACAGGCGGCTCGGCGCCGGGCGGCTGACGGGGCGGTCCGCCGCGCCATCTACACTCGTTCCAATGAGTGCCTCGGAACCGGCTCACATCGTGCTCGCGGAGGACGAGCCCATGATCGGGCGGATCCTGGACTTCAAGCTCAGTCAGGAGGGACACCGGGTCACCTGGGTGCGCTCGGCCGCCGAGGCGGAGCGCCTCTGTCAGGCCGGCGGAGTCGACCTTTTGCTCTGCGACGTGAGCCTGGAGGAGGATGGCCGACAGCTCTGCCGCCGCCTGCTGGAGTCCGGCCATGCGCCCCGTGCCGGCGTGGTCCTGATGCCCGAGCAGCGGCACCCGGACGGCGAGCGGGAGGCGCTGGAGGCGGGGGCGCGCGACGTGGTGATCAAACCTTTCAAACCCACCCTGGTGGCGGCCAAGATCCGGGCCTTGCTGAGCGCCTAGTCCGGTTCCGGGGCACCCAGCTGGCGCAGCTGCTCGAAGCGGTAGATCCCAGTGTCATGGCCGTCGGCCCAGATCACCTTGAGGCCGTAGTTGCCCACCAGCGCTATGTCGGCCAGCTCGTCCTCGCCCGGGCGCAGGTCGGGATCGATTCCGAACCGCCCGGGGCTTCCCATCTCGCCACGGCAGGCGGCACAGGGGCAGGCCCGCCGAAGCACCGGGAAGGGGATGCTCTGGCCGTTGCCATCCATCCACTCCACCAGCAGAGCTCTCGCCCTCTCGTCGTAGTCGAAGCGACGGGGGGTGGTCGCCTCGAGGCCCGACCCCACCTCGGCTCGGTTGGTCACGACCACGATTCTGCGCCAACCGCGGCCCCCCCGGCCAGACCGCCCAGGAGCGTATTGTGGGCCGCGCCATGCCGCTCCCCGACGAGCTCCAGCCCGACAACTTGGTGATCACCGACCCGGGCACGCCCACCGACCGCAACCTGGCCATGGAGCTGGTGCGGGTCACCGAGGGTGCGGCCATGTCGGCGGCCCGCTGGATGGGCCGGGACGACAAGGAGGCCGCCGATCTGGCCGCGGTGGAGTCGATGCGCCGCAGCCTCTCGTATGTCGACATGTCGGGAGTGGTCAAGATCGGGGAGGGGGAGAAGGACAAAGCCCCCATGCTCTACATCGGGGAGCAGGTGGGTAACGGCAACCCGCCCCAGATGGACGTGGCGGTGGACCCCATCGACGGGACCCGACTGGTGGCCCGGGGGCTGCCTGGCGGGATCGCGACGGTAGCACTGGCCGACCGGGACAGCCTGCTGCAGACGCACTGCTTCTACATGGACAAGCTGGTGGTCGGGCCCCGGGCCCGGGGCACCATCGACCTCAGTCTGTCGGTGGCCGAGAACCTCCACCGCGTCGCCGAGGCCGAGCGGCGCCACGTGGAGGACCTGACGGTGGTGGTCCTGGATCGGCCCCGTCACGAGGGGCTGCTGGCCGAGATTCGAGCGGTCGGCGCCCGGGTGATGCTGATCACCGACGGGGACGTCGCCGCCGGGGTGATGGCGGCCCTGCCGGAGCGGACCGGCATCGACGTTCTGATGGGCACGGGGGGCGCCACCGAGGCCGTGCTCACCGCCTGCGCGGTGCGCTGCATCGACGGCGACATGCAATGTCGGCTGGCGCCTCGGAATGAGGCCGAGCTGGCTTTGGTGAGAGCGGAGGGCTTCGATCCAGGGCACGTATTCCAGGCCCAAGAGCTGGCGGGCGGGCACAACCTCTTCTTCGCCGCGACCGGGATCACCGATGGGGAGATGCTGGGGGGAGTTCGCTTCGCGGGCCAGCAGGTGGAGACCCACTCTGTGGTCATGCGCTCGTTCAGCGGCACCATCCGCTGGATCGACGCGGTCCACGACCTGACCAAGCTGCGCGCCCGCGCCAGCGGGGCCTGACCGGGGTCGCGTAGCTTCGGGGCGGGCCTCCCCAAGACGACGATCAGGGGGCGCTGGCCGCCCTCATCCCCATCAGGGGCTCAGCCCACCGGGCCAGCTCATCCAGCATGGCCGTGGCCGCCTCGTCCATCACCTGGTTCGCCTGGATCCGGCCGTCGTCGTCCAGGAACTGGGCCACGAACGGGATGTTGACCGACTCGAAGACGGGCACCATCTTGAGCGTGGTCACCACCTGCTTGAGCATCTGCACCGCCCTGGTCCCGGCCGCCACCCCACCGTAGCTCACGAATCCGATCGGCTTGTACTGCCACTCGACCTGGAGGTAGTCGATGGCGTTCTTGACCGGGGCGGTCAGGCCGTAGTTGTACTCGGGGACCACGAAGACGAAGGCGTCGGCGCGGGTGATGGTCGCGCTCCAGGCCTTGGTGTGGGGATGGACGTAGTTGTGGAAACGGGGATGGTTGGGCTCGTCCATCATGGGCAGGCCGACCTCGGCCAGGTCGATCAACTCGATCTCGAAGCCGCCGTGGCTGCTGGCGACGCCATGGAACCACTCGGTCACCGGCAGGCCCACCCTTCCGGGACGGGTGCTGCCGATCACGATCTGGAGCAAGGGAGCGGTCAAGGCCCGGTTCTCCTGGGAGCACGCGACTTGGGAGCAACTGAAAAAGAGAACCCGGCTGCTGGGGGTCCAGAACCCGTGTGTTCCCTGAGGTCCAGTCTAAACCGCCGCCCGGAGGGCAACTCTTCAGGGCCCCGCCACGGCTCGGATGGGCTGGGCGGGAGCTCGTTGGCAGCGCGATCGCAGCCGGCTTGGCGGGGGTGGCTGCCTCGGGAGCGGCGCAGGGGCAGCGTGGTGGGAAATTGACGGCCTGCGGCCCGGGCAACCCCCCCTGGCGGGTGGGCGCTGGGGACTGGCGTTCGGAGCTAACCTGTCGGCGGCACGGCCACCGACAGACGCACTCGCCAGCGCCGGATCACCCTCGTTCCCGGGGCTGGCCGCTGGGCCAGGATGCTCCCGAAAGGGACGGATCGGGTCTCGACCTGGGCCAGCGTGAGGGCTAGCCCGAGCTCGTGGAGCTGTGCCTTCGCCTCGGGGAGGAGAAGGCCGACGAGGTCAGGAGTCCGCCCCGGACCCTCCTGTCGCAGGCCCTTGAACCAAGCGTGATGCACTGGGCCCAATCCCTGAAAGCTGAGAGCGGATTTCACCACTCCCACGGCGCTGAGGAACGACCCAAGAGTCGGCTGAACGGCTGGGAGGAAGATCGTCAGGTACTCTCCCGAGCCGGTCACGGGGCCGCTCGGACCCAGAGGCCGCCTGGTGAAATCGCCCCCCAGCTCGATCAGGTAGACGCACCCGTGGGCGGGGAAGCTGGCCTGGAGGGAGTGGAAGAACCGCATCTGCGCCTTGGTCTCCGAGGTCTCCACCCAGCTCAGGCGATAGGAGCGATAGAGACTTCCGGCACCTACCAGGGACTGGAGGACGACGTCACTGGGGCCGGGCGGAAGCTCGGCCGTGGCGCCGCCGCAGCCGGCCAGGAGCAAGCAGAGGATGGCCGGGATGGCAGCCAGCGCCATCCAGCCCGGACGCCGGAAGCCGCCTGGCCGTGACCGGCCCCGGTCCCTCCAGATGGGAGTGACCGGGAGAGCTTGTCCGTCACATGCCGTAGGGCGCTTCCTCCAGCTCGAAGGCACTTTGGGGAGCCTCGCAACCCGGGCAGGTGACGGGCGGTCTCAGACCGCGCTGGGTGGCCCCGCACTGGGCGCAGACCCACTGGTGGTGGGCGAAGAAGGTGACCAGGTCAGTGCGGGAGATCAGGCCCACCAACTTGCCATGGCGCACCACCGGCAGGCGCCTGACGCGCTTGGTCATGAGCAGGTCGGCGACCTCACCGAGCGGCACATCCTCCTCAACGGTGTGGGGTTCGCGGGTCATGATGTCGGCGACCAAGCGCCCATGGCGGGTGACCACGTCCATCTCACTCACCACCCCCACCACCCGTTGGTGATCGTCCAGCACCGGCATCCCGGTGATGTGATGACGGTGAAGCAGACTGGCCACCTCCGCGACGGAGGTCTCCGGACTGGTCGTGATCACCGCCCTGGTCATCATCGCGTCGACGTTCGCGGCCGGTCGAGCGCCGCTGTGGTCCGCCATCCCCACCTCCTGCCACCGACTCGGTTGAGGACTACAGCGTAGTGATCGCGCGGAAGCACTACAAGCAAGCTTCCGGGGCGCCCCCCGCGGCCCGCTCCAGTTGCGGTAATCTGCCGCCGATGATGCGGCTCCCAGCGAGATCGAGGAGATGCCCATGAGCCAGGTGGCAAACCCGTACACCCCGGCGGCGCACAGCCTGCGTCGCAACCCGTCCCAGGCCGAACTGCGAGCCCTGACTGCCGCCATGCCCAGCACTCGTCTGACCGCGTATGACAACTACAACACCCAGACCAAGGTGCTGGCACGCAGCACCGAGTCAACCTACATCGTCACCGACGACCCGTCGATGACCTCCAGCCAGACGATCTCGCGCGCCGAGGGGCGCCGGATTGGCGAGCTCCAGGAGGAGCACCTTCGCCAGCAGAGAGCGCTCGTGATCGACGGCTACATCGGCAACGATCCCGAGTTCCGCTGCCCCGCGCGGCTGGTGATCGACGAGCGCTGGGCCAACATCGCCGGGATGCAGGATCACCTGTTCTTCAAGGAGGCGGACTCAGGCGCCGACTTCAGCCCGTGGTTTACGGTGGTCTACACCCCCGGGCTGGTGGCAGACGGCTACCCCAAAGGGCGGTTGATCGCGGTGGACCTGGAGGCGGGCGTGACCCGGGTGCTCAACTCCGACTACTTTGGAGAGTCGAAGAAGGGGCTGCTGCGAATGTGGAACCAGCTGGTCTACGAGCGTGGCGGGCTGGCCCTGCACGCCGGCTGCAAGGTTATCCCCACCGCGGCCGGCCCCCGCACCCTCCTGATCGTAGGTCTCTCGGGCACGGGCAAGACCACCACCACCTTCACCCGCCAGAACGACAGCAAGCCGGTCCAGGACGACTTCGTGGCCCTGATGCCGCAGGGAAGGGTCTACGGGAGCGAGAACGGTTGCTTCGCCAAGACCTACGCTCTGAGCCAGGAAGACGAGCCGACCATCTATGGCGCCGTGACGTCGCCGGTGGCCTACTTGGAGAACGTCTCCCAGCAGCAGGTGGGCGGGCCGGTCGACTTTTTCGATGAGAGCTACACTCAGAACGGACGCGCGGTCTTCCCCATGGAGGCCCTGGGCTGGTCCGAGGACGCCCGCCAGGCGCCCCCGGTCAGCGCCCTGCTGATCCTTAACCGCAACGACGGCATCATCCCGGCGGTGGCCCGTTTGTCCGTCGACCAGGCCGCGGCCTACTTCATGCTGGGGGAGACCAAGGGCACCGCGGCGGGCGGAGCGGCGGAGGCGGGCAAGTCGCTCCGGGTGCCCGGGACCAATCCCTTCTTCCCTTTGCTCCACGCCCAGCAGGGCAACCGCTTCAGGGAGCTGCACCAGAGCGGGCGGTTCCAGGTCTACCTGCTCAACACCGGAGCGGTGGGGGGCGGCGACGGCGATTCCAACGCCAAGAAGGTGCGCATCCCGCATTCCTCGGCGCTGGTGAAGGCGATCGCCGAAGGCACCATCAGCTGGGAGACCGACCCGGACTTCGGCTACGAGGTGGCGTCGTCCGTGCCCGGCATCGATGACCTTGAACTGCTCCAGCCGCAGCGGCTCTACCATCGCCAGGGCCGCGACGCCGAGCATGCCGCCATCGTCGAGCGTCTGCGCCGGGAGCGGCTCGACTACCTGGCCGGATTCCCCGGCCTGAACGATGAACTGATCGCCGCCATCCGGGTCGGATGAGAAGGTCGATGCCGGAATCTAGCGGATCAACCCCCAACTCCGGCGTCGCCACCCCATGCGCCCTGATCGTGATCGATGTTCAGCAGGGCTTTCATGACGCCCGCTGGGGGCCGGCGAACAACCCTCAGTTCGAGGCCAATGTGGAACGTCTGCTGGCCGGGTGGCGAGAGCATGGGCAGCCGGTGGTCTTCGTCCGCCACGACTCGGCGAAGGAGGGCTCCCCCCTGGCGGCCGGGACCCCTGGCAACCAATTCCAGGCGCAGCTCCAGGGCGAGCCGGACCTGCTGATCACCAAGCAGGTGCATTCCGCTTTCTACGGGCGCCCCGACCTCGACGACTGGCTGCAGGCCCGATCCATCACCTCGCTGGCCATCTGTGGAATCGCCACCGACCACTGCTGCGAGACCACGGCTCGGATGGCGAGTGACCTCGGCTACCAGACCTACCTGGTGCTGGACGCGACCCGCACCTTCGACCGGGTCACCCCTGAGGGGGAGGTAATACCTGCCGACCAGATCGCCCGGGCCACCGCCGCGAGCCTGCACGATGAGTTCGGCACCGTGCTGGGAACCACCGGGATGCTGGCGCGCCTCGAGTAGAGCGGCCTTCGAATTGGGGCGGTCCCGGGGAGGCCCTTGCGTGGGACACTCGTCGCATGGGCGCGCCGCTGAGAGGAGATGCCAGTTGACCTGGACGGGCGAGGACCGGCCCACCAAGCAGCAGTACTTCATGCTCCTGGCGTTGGCCGCCAGAACCCGTGCCGACTGCCTGGGGCGACGGGTCGGCGCCGTGGTCGTCCGGGACGATCGGGTGATCAGCACCGGTTACAACGGCACCCCCATAGGCATGCCCAACTGTTCGGAGGGAGGCTGCCATCGCTGCGCCAATCGGGAGACCGAAGCCTACCCGGCGGGACGCGGCTATGACCTGTGCATCTGTGTCCATGCTGAGCAGAACTCCCTGCTGGCCGCCGCCCGCTTCGGGCAATCAACTCTGGGGGCAACCCTGCACACCACCATGCAACCCTGCTTCGGGTGCCTCAAAGAGGCGCTTCAGGCGGGCATCGTGGCGGTCCACTATCTCAAGCCCTGGGTGCCCGGGGGCGGCGACGACGAGGGCGCCCTGGCCACCCAGTACGCGGCTCTGCGCTCCCGCTTCCAGGAGTTCTCCCAGATCCGCCTGCCCGGGGCGCAGCTGGCCGGGGTGCTGACTGAGCTCACCGAGCTGGAGGGCTCGTGAGCGCCGATGACCGCTGCGAGCCGCCCCAGGTCGCCGGCCGCTGGCCGGTGGCGCTCCTGACCGTGAGCGACCTGGGGTCGCGGGGAGCCCGGGAGGATCGCAGTGGCGACTGGCTGGCGCAGCGATTGCCTGAGCTGCCGTCGGCTCTGGTGTTCCGAGACATCCTCCCCGACGAGCCGGACCAGGTCGCACGCTGGATCAGGCGCACCATATTTCGGCTCCAGCCGGCCCTGGTGGTCTGCACCGGGGGCACCGGCCTGCACCCACGCGACCGCACCCCCGAGGCCGTGCTCACCGTGGGCGACTTCGAGATTCCCGGTTTCGGCGAGGCGATGCGCCGAGCGGGGGCGGAGCACACGCCCCACGCCATCCTCTCCCGCCAGGTGGCGGTGGTCTGCGGGTCCACCCTGGTGATGGCGCTGCCGGGGGCCCTGCGCGCGACCCAGGAGAGCCTGGACGCGGTCTGGGCGGCGCTCCCGCACGCGCTGGAGATGATCGCCGGACTGCCCTCCGCCAGCACCGAAGCTGGGCACGCAGGCCGGAGCGGGGACGAGGGCCACCACTAAACTGAAGCGGTGCCGTACCGAGGAGTTGTCTTCGACCTCTTCGGCACTCTCATCGATGGGTGGAATCGGACCGAGGCGGAGCAGCGAAGCGCGGAGCTGGCGGCGGCCCTCGAGGTTCCCTGGGAGCCGTTCCGCAATCTGATGGAAACCACCTACACGGAGCGCGCCACAGCGGCTCTCGGGGACCTGCGCGAGATGCTGCGAGAACTTGCCCGGCGGGTGGGGGTGGAGCCCAGGGAGGCCGCCCTGGAACGGGCGTCTCGGCTCCGGATGGCCCAGTTCCACGAGGTGCTCTCGCAGCCCCGAGCGGAGACGGTCTCCCTGCTGCCCACCCTGAGAGACCGGGGAGTCCTGGTTGGGGTGATCAGCGACTGCTCGTCTGAGACCCCGCACCTTTGGCCCAGCCTGGCCTGGGCGCGGCCGGTCCAGGTGGCGCTCTTCTCCTGGTCGGAGCGGCGCCGCAAGCCCGCCCCGGAACTCTACCTGGCTGCCCTCACGCGCCTGGGGGTGAGGGCGGACGAATGCCTCTACGTCGGCGACGGGGGCAGCCGCGAGCTGAGCGGGGCCGAGGCGCTCGCGATCCGCGCCCTTAAGATCGTCCACCGGCCGGCCTCGCCCGAGAGCCACCTGCAATACGATCCCGACGCGAGCTGGCAGGGCACCGAGATCTCCACCCTTACCGAGATTCTTCCACTGCTGGGACCCTGAGGCGTCGAACCATTGCGCGCCCCGGCGTCAGTCCGGCAGCAGGCTCCTCGCCTGCAGAGCGATTCGAACTACCACCCGAGTCTCGGCGTCGCCGAGCGAGACCCCCAGCAGCGCCTCCAGCCGCTGCACCCGGTAGGCGAGGGTGTTGATGTGGATGTGCAGATCACGAGCCGCGGCGCGCTGATTCCAGCCGGCTGCGGCCAGGGCTTCCAGGGTGGCCAGCAGGGGAGTCCCGCGCTGCTGCCCGTAGAGCAGGACCGGGCCCAGGGTTTCGTCGACGAAGCGCCTCAAAGAGGCCGGGTCGCGCACCTCCAGGAGTAGCCGCAGCGCGCCCAGCGAGCGGTAGGAGATGACCCGGCCCCCGCCTCCTCCTCGGCGCGCCAGTCGCAACGCCTGGCGAGCCTCCTCATGGGCTCGAGCCAACTCTTGCGGAGAGCTGGCAAGGTTGCCGATCCCGACCGAGAAGCTGAGGCGCCGCCCCAGTCCGTGAGCAACGGCCTGCACCGCGCGCCCGAAGGCTTCGATGTCGGCCAGGCCGGGCCGCGCGGTGGCGTCTTCCAGGGTTGCCGAGTCGGCGGGCAGCAGCATGACGGTCGCGCTTGCCCTGCCCAGGACCATGGCTCCCGGGAACCGGGGGCGGCAGAGCTCGGTCAGGTCGCGCTGCAGTCGCTCCTGGAGCGGCACCGACTGCAGCACCGCGGCGGCCGTCTCATCGTCCGGCTCCAGCACCACCACCCATCCCCGCTCCGGAATTCGGTACCCGAGGCGCTCCGCCCTGAGCGCCAGCCGGCCAATGTCGGCGGGGTCCTGTCCCGCCGACAACAGCCCCTCCAGGAGATCGCCCCGCAGCCGGCGCTCCACCTCGGCCGCGGCCCGCTCCTTGAGCAGCTCGAGGGCCACCACGGTCGCCCCATGCTCCAGCGCACGCCGCCTCCCGGGCGAGGCCGCCGCCAGGTCGCCCTCGACGGCCAGGACCGCGATGAGCTCGGCCCCAGCCCGAACCGGACTCAGGGTCAGCTCGGTGTGGGGACGGAGATGGGTCACCCCGACCGGCCCCGACGCGAGCAGGCTGGGTACAGTTATCCGGCGCAGCTTCAACCCGGTTCCGGCTCCCTGTTCCAGACGAAACCCGAGCGGGTCATAGAGGCCCACCGGGGCCCCGGCGAGGCTGGCCACAGCCTCCAGGATCCGGCCCAAACCGGCCCCTGAAAGCACCAGTCCGGTGAACCGCTCGTGGACTGTCTGGGAGAGCTGGATCTCCTCCAGCTGCTGCTCCAGGCGGAGCTGCAGCTCGCTGCGCTCCAGCACCCCGGCGATGGCGCCGGCGATGGCCGACAGGAAAGCGACCTCGTCGGCGCGAAAGTTGCGGCGCTCAACCGTCTGGACGTTGAGCACACCCACCATTCGAGGGCCGGCCTCGATGGGCACCGAGAGCATCGAGGTGAAGCGTTCCTCGTCGACCCCCTCGATCCATTTGAATCGGGGCTCGCCACTGACGTCGGCGATCGACAGGGGCTGGCGGCTGGCGGCCACCGTCCCGGTGACGCCCTGCCCGCGGCGCATCATGACCTTGCCGACGGCACTCTGATTGAGCCCATTGGTGGCGGTCAGGACCAGGCCGCCGCGGGCGCTGTCGTAAAGGTAGAGCGAGCAGACATCGGCCTCCATCGCCCCCGTGGTCTGACCGATGACCAGGGCAAGGAGCTCATCCCTCTGCATGGTGGAGGCCGCCGCGACCGAGAGCTGCTGCAGGAAGAGCAGCTCGCGCAGCTCCCGATCCGGTGTCGGCGTTCTGTCCTGCTCAGCCGTCTTGGGCCGAGCTCCGATCGGGCCTTCGCAAGGTTCCTGAGCGGCCGCCACTCTTGGACTCCATTCCGATCCCGCCGATCTCGGCCCAGGGGTCGACGCTCTTGATCATGTCGATCACGGTCAGCCCCGCGACCGCCACCGCCGTCAACGCCTCCATCTCGACTCCGGTGGCATCGCGACAGCGCACGGTCGCGCGGAGCTTCACCAGGGCCAGCTCGGGGTCCAGATCCGCCTCCACAGACACATGGCTGATCGAGATCGGATGGCAGAGCGGAATCAGCTCCGGGGTGCGCTTGGCCGCCATGATCCCGGCCACCCGGCAGACCTCCAGGACGTCCCCCTTGCTCAGGGTGCCAGCCGCGATCGCGGCCCGGGCCCGGTCGCTCACCCTCACGAACCCGCTGGCGGTCGCCTCGCGGTCGGAGATCGGGCGGTCCCCGACATCGACCATGCTGACGCGCCCCTGAGGGTCCAGGTGACTCAGCTCGCCCGCCCCGGGCTTGGGGATCATCATCCCGCCCTCGCGCAGGCCTGGGCCGCCTTGGGAGTGGTGTTTGAGGACTGGAAACCCAGGACCAGGTCATCCTGGTGAGCGGCGTAGCAGGCGAAGGTATAGGTCGCGCCGGAGGCCTGCACCGGCCAGGTGAACCTGGCGTTCATGGCTTTGGTCAGGAGCTGAGGGGCGGGGGCGGGCAGGCCGAGTTGACCGACCCAGAGGCCACGGAACGTGATGGCGATGACCGACCCTCCCCCTGCCTTTAGTTCGACCGGACCGCTGATCACAAGCGGATGGGAGAGCAGGGCCGTTCCCCCAGACACCACCACCGAGCCGGCCAGGACATGGACCTGCAGATTACCCAGTCCGGCATAGCCCGAGAGCCCCTCCCGGAGCAGATAGGTGGCCTCCGCGTCGTCCAGGCTGACCAGCGCCACCGGTTGCTGCAGGCTGAGGGCTTTGTGAAGGGCTTGGGAGATGGCCAACTGGACCGCCGCCGGCGAGGCCGGGACGACCTGGGGATAGTTCGGCGGCGTGGTGATCTGGCGCAGACAGAAGAGGACCAGACCCACTGCGACCAGCACCGGCAGGAGGCATCCCAGACAGCTTGCGGTGCAGCCCCGCCGGGCAATTCGGAACACTTCAAAGAGCTCCTTGGCGGCTGGCTCTCCAGGTCTCCAGCGCCTCGCGGTGAGAGGAGAAGATCAACTCGGGAACCCGGTCGGCTTCAAACCATCGCAATTCGGGGGCCTCCTCGGTCGGGGCTGCCTCGCCACCCACGAGGTGGCCACTGTAGGCGAGCACCAGAAGTCCACCACCCTCCACCCGGGTGTGGTAGATGCAGGCGAGCCCCTCGACCTCCACATCACAGTGGGTCTCCTCGAGGCACTCCCTCCGCGCCCCCTCCTGAGGCGACTCAGAGGCGTCCAGGTAACCACCTGGCAGCGCCCACTCACCCCGGCCCGGTTGAATTCCCCGCCGGATGACCAGCACCCGCCCGTGGTCGTGAGCCACCAGCGCCACCGCCACCTTGGGATCGGGCCAGGCCACGAACTCGCAGTCAGGGCAGGCGGGCAAGGATCGGCCCTCGAGCTCGCGGGGAGTGAGGCGCTGCCCGCAGGCGGGGCAGAACCTGAACTCCACCCTCATCCGGTCCAGACGATACGGACAATCTGCAACGCGGGGTCCTCCCCGGGCAGCGACCGCACCCTGGCCACCGTGTAACGCCCATCCCCTGGGACGAGCCGGATCGCGTCCCCCGGAGTCGCGCCGGAGCGAGCCACCGTGCCCCGCCGGTAGACGGTGACGGGCTCGCGCAGGCGGGCCAGCAGGTAGTCGCGCAAGGTGGCGTCATCCGATTCCACGAGCCCGTCCTCACGGACCACGGCGGTGTGCCCGCCGCGCTCGATCTCCCATCCGATTACGTCGGTCCCTTGCGCCAAAGTGCCTCGATGATACGGCCACCCGCACCTCAGTTCGACGCCTTACCGGCCGGCCCCAGCCGGCGCAGGTGGTCGCGGTTCCAATCAAGTGACTCCTGCAGGGAATCGGTCCCTCGGATGATCGCCGTGGGGCCGAAGCGCACCCGGAGTTCATCGAGCGCGGAATCGACGAGCTCGTGGCGGACCTCGCCGCTGTCGAAGAGCGCCATCTGAGCGGGCCGGGCGATCAAGCCGTCGGCGCCCACGCCCAGGAGCCGCACCGTCCGTCCTGGTGTCCAGGCTCTCGCGACCAGCTCCTGCGCCGCGCTGGCCAGATCGACATCCGCGCAGACCGGGCGAGGAAGCGTCGCCTGCCGGCTGATGGTCTCGAAGTCGGAGAAGCGCAGCTTGACCGAGACGGTAGCGGCCAGCAGGCCGGCTGCCCTGAGCCGCTGCCCAACGCCAGCCGCGAGCGCCCTGGTCCGTGACTCCAGCTCGCTCCGCAGCGAGATGTCGACTGGGTAGGTCTCCTCGCGGCTGATCGACCTGGCGACGCCCGGGACTCGCACCGGGCCGGGGTCCTCTCCCAGGGCGCGTCGTTGCAGCGCCGCCGCGGATGGGCCGAGGACTTCGGTGAGCAGCCCGGTGTCGGCTCGGGCCAGCTGGCCCATGGTGTCGATGCCGACAAGGTGGAGCCGGGAAGTGGTCTTGGGGCCGGCACCCGGCATCCGTGCCACCGGCAAGGGTGCCAAAAAGCCCCGCTCATGGCCGGATGGCACCACCACCAGCCCCTTTGGCTTGCGCAGGTCGGACGCGATCTTGGCCACCGTTTTGGAGCTGGCCACCCCGACCGATGCCGGGAGCTTGAGCTCTCTCTCCAGCCTGGTCTGGATGAGCCGGGCGATCGCCTCCCCGTTTCCATGGAGCAGCTTGGAGCCGGTCACGTCCAGGTAGGCCTCGTCCAACGAGCCGGGCTCGACCAGGGGGCTGTAGTCGTGGAAGACCGCGAAGACCTGCTCGGAGACCTCCGCGTAGTGGCGGATGTCGACTGGAAGAACCACCAATTCGGGGCACAGGGCCAGCGCTCTGGCCAGAGGCAGCGCCGAATGTACCCCCAGCGGGCGGGCCTCGTAGGAGGCGGCGCTGACCACGGCCCGGCCCGGGCTTGGGCGGCCGATGGACCCGGGCTCGCCACCGCCCGCCACCACCACCGGCCGGCCTGTCAGCTCGGGGTGACGCAGCAGTTCACAGGAGACGAAGAAGGCATCCAGGTCGACGTGCAGGATGGTTCGATCCGAGTCCATGCGTTCACCCGATCAGTGCTTCAGGCGGTGGCTCCGAAGGTGTGCTCGAGGAGCGCCTCCGTGCCCTCCAGCTGGCGGGCTACCCAGCTCTCGAGCTCGGCCCGGAGCAGCCCCACCTCGGCGACGGCCGCGCTGACGGCCCCGTCGCGCGCGACCAGGAAGGGATCGCCTTGACGGCGTTTGAGCTCGACCCCCCCCTGCTTGAGGGAGCGCGGGGAGACGGTCAGCCGAAGTGGCAACCCGCGCAGGTCCGCATCCGCGAACTTGACCCCGGGGCTGACGTCCCGGTCGTCGTAGAGGACCTCCAGCCCGGCCCTCTCCAGACCCTGGTAAGCGGCTTCGGCCAG
>JABEUU010000180.1 GCA_013044295.1 Candidatus Dormiibacterota bacterium | reverse complement strand
CGCCACCGCGGCCTGTAGCCTCGGAGTCTGCCTTGGGGGGCGGCCCGTGTGCCCAGAGTTGCGCTTCGGCTGCGAACTGCAGGGTATTCGAGAGAGGCTGGCAGTTGCGATTGGAGGACCCCTATATGGCGGTCGCAGAGGAGGTGCCCTCCAGTCAGCCTCAGAGCGACCGGCTCTGGAGTATCGAGACCAACGGGGTCAACCCCATTCCGCAGTCGGAGCGGCACGGGCGCCCGTTCGACATGTTCTGGATCTGGTTTGCCAGCAACATCGGGGTCTTGGGGATAACCTACGGCGCCTTCCTGGTCACCTTCTATCACCTGAGTCTGGGCCAAGCGGTCCTGGCCGGTCTGGTCGGGACCGTGGTCTCCTTCCTGCTGGTGGGTTTCATCAGCCTCGCGGGCAAGCTCGGCAGCGCTCCAACCCTGATTCTCTCGCGCGCCGCGTTTGGGGTTCGTGGCAACGCCCTCACCACCGCCGTCAGCTATGTCTCGCTGGTGGGATGGGAAATCATCCTCACTGCCCTGGGAGCTTTGGCTGCCGAGACGGTCCTGGCACGCTTGGGATTGCGTCCCGGGCCACTGGTTCTGGCCGCGTCCTTCGTGGTGGTGGCCGGCGTGACCGTGGTGATAGCCCTCCTGGGGCACGCCACCATCGTCCGGATTCAGCAGTGGTTCACCTGGGCATTCGGCGCCATGACGGTGATGTTTTTCATTCTCGAGATTGGCAAGATTGACTGGCAGAAGGTGGGCGCACTTCCCTCCGGTCCGCTGCTGGCCGGGGTGGTCGGCGGCATCTCCATTGTTATGGCCGGCTTCGGCATCGGCTGGGTCAATGCGGCGGCTGACTACAGCCGGTATCTGCCCCGGTCCTCCAGTTCCGCAGCGGTGGTGGGCTGGACAACTTTTGGGGCCAGTCTGGGGCCGGTGGTGCTCATCGTATTCGGCGTCCTGCTGGCCGCCAACGACTCCACCTTGGCCACAACCGCCAACCCGGTCGGAGCCCTGGGCGCGGCCCTGCCCACCTGGTTCTTGGTGCCCTACCTGCTAACCGCGGTGGGCGGCCTGATCGCGGCTGTGCTTCTGGACCTGTATTCGGGGGGCCTCAACCTGCTGACCCTCGGGGTTCCGTTGGCGCGCTACAAGTCGGTGGCCATCGACGCCGTGCTGATGATCATCGGCAACATCTATGTGCTCTTCATCGCCCGCTCTTTCTTCGCTCCCTTCGAGGGCTTCCTGGTTACTCTGGGCGTGCTGCTGGCAGCCTGGGCTGCCATCTTCCTCGCCGACATGTGGCTCTACCGACTCAAGGATGGCTATGACGAGGTGGACCTCTACCGAGTCGCGGGACGATACGGGGCGTTCAACGCCGCGGGGTTGGTC
Source organism: Candidatus Dormiibacterota bacterium (assembly GCA_013044295.1). Lineage (GTDB taxonomy): Bacteria > Chloroflexota > Dormibacteria > Aeolococcales > Bog-877 > AG-12. The sequence goes on along the minus strand of JABEUU010000180.1, from coordinate 4,148 downwards.
TCGTTCTTAGTGGCGGTGGTGGTGGGGCTGGGCTTGGTCACCTCCACCTCGCCGGCGTTCTCCTGGGTGGGCTACCTGCTCAAGGCTCTGCCCAAGACCCTGGCCTCATCGCTGAGCAATAGCAGCATTGGTCTGCTGGTAGCCTTTGTCATCGGAGGGGTCCTCTACCTCGGCATCAGCCCGTTCGCAGGGCCCTCCCACCGCCCCGCCCGATCATCCCCCGGGTCGAACCTTGGCCGCGGGTAGTTCCGGGCCAGGGGAAGTCCTCGCCTCGGGACCAAGGGATCCCGGCCCCTTGCTGGTGGTCATCGACATGCAGTTGGTCTTTGCCTCGGGGGCTCCCTGGGCCACGCCTGGTTTTGAGCAGCTGGAGCGGCCGGTGGCGCGGTTGGTTGAGGCCTTCGGCGATCGGGTTGCCTTCACCCGTTTCGTGCTTCCCTCGGAGCCCCAGGGGAGTTGGGCCACCTACTACCAAACTTGGGCCGAGGTGATGCGTCCGGGGGCAGCTCGGCTGTTCGAGCTGGCTCATCCATGGGCGACACTGGCCAGTTCGACGATCGACATGCCGACCTTTTCCAAGTGGGGGCCAGAGCTGAAAGCCGGGGTTGGCGGGGGCGGGGAGCTGGTGCTCTGCGGGGTCGCCACCGACTGCTGCCTGTTGGCCACCGCGCTGGCCGCGAGCGACGACGGAGTCCATGTGCGGGTCGTCTCGGACGCCGCCGCGGGGGCCACTGCCGAGGCTCACCGCAGCGCCCTGTTCGTGCTCCAGGGCTTCGCCCCCCAGATCTTGGTCACCACGGTTGCGGAGGAGCTGGAGCGGCTGGCGGGTCCCTCCCGGCCATGACGAAGCCGGCCTGGGGGTGGGGCGAGCAGCGGGCTTGGAACACCTGGGAGGCACGCTACCCGGCCTGTTACGTGCACCGACCCAGTGGTCTGGCGATCCGGCTGATGGCATTCAGCACCGCCACCGGGGCGGGGTCCACTTTCCCAGTTGGCAGAGGCACCCGTTTCGGGCAGCACTCCCTCGACGGCTCTCAGGTCGAACTCGGCCTCAGCCACGACGGCGGCGAGTTGCTCCTGAACTTCTGGGGTCACGGCGCGTCCGGGATGAACGGCCGCGTCCAGGTGCGCCGTACGGCAGAGTGGGGGCTGCGCTTCTGGTACCTGCTGGCGGTCGGATTCCTGGGCGACGACGCCGGAGCCGTGACTCTCACCGGCCTCGAAGCGGCGGTGCGCTACACCCAGGCGCCCGTCGCCTGCGCCCAGCGGGATGGCGTCCACGCTGTCTTCCAGACCTTGGTACGGCCGGTCGGGGCATCCCTCTACGACGACTGGCAACAGGCCGCTCGCGACCTTGAGGACGCCGGGTACTACTATCGCCCGCCTCAGCGGTCACGAGGCAAGTGGGCGGTTTACCGGTTCAACGCCACCGAGCCGGAGGTGGACTTCGTGGTGGGGATGGGCGGCAGTGATGTCGAAGCCCGGTCGCGGCTGGTGGCTCTGGCCGGCTCGGCAGGCAACCAACGCCCGGTCGAGTCATCCGCCGTGGGTCGGGCGCAAGCGGTCACCGACGTCGTCGGTTGGAACACCGTCTGGGACGAGGTCAACTGGCGCCCGTACACCGTGGTCACCCGCAACTGGGTGGACCAGCGCTTCGGCGGCTGGATCGTGTGGCAACTGGACGCGTTCCTGAGCGCCATCTTGGCCGCCCATGTGGGCGACCCTCTCCTCGCCCAAGCCAACATCGATGCCGCCCTGGCGGGAGCGACTCTGGCTGGCAACCTGGCCGGCCTCATGAGCGCGCACAGCCAATGGGTGGATCGCTCCCATCCCCCCATGGGAGCGCACGTGGTGTGGGACCTCTTCCTGCGGACGGCCGACCGGGCCATCCTGGACCAGGCCTTCCCACTTCTGCTGCGCGCCGCGCACTGGTGGTTCGACCACCGCGACGGCAACGGCAATGGCTTGCTGGAGTACGGCTCCTCGCCGGTGGGAGACGGCCACTTCGTGCACACCAAGCTGGCCGCCATGGACGAGTCCGCCAACGACAACTCGCCGGTGCATGATGAGGCCCGCTTCGATACCTCCAGCCACACTCTGGACATGGAGGACGTCGGTCTCAACAGCCTGCTGGTCCATGAAATGGAGCTGCTGGCAAGAATGGCTGAGCGGTTGGGGCGGCTGCCTGAGGCAGCCTGGCTCCAGGCCCGAGCAGCTGGCCTGGGCGAGCTGGTGCGCGAGCACCTGTGGGACTCCAGCCGGGGCATTTTTGCCAACCGGCTCTGGGATGGACGGTTTGCCAGAAGTCTCTCGCCAGCCAGCTTCTTTCCCCTTTTGGCCGGGATCCCCACGCCCGCTCAGGCCGAGACCATGGTTCGGGAGCACTTGCTCAATCCGGAAGCGTTCTGGGGGCCATTCCCAGTGGCTGGGACGCCCCACTGGGACCCGGCGGCGGCTGACAACGTGTACTGGCGTGGGCGGGTATGGCCCTATTTCAACTACGTCGTCTACCAGGGCCTGCGCCGCAACCGCTTCGACGCCGCCGCCAGCGCGCTCGCGGGGGCGGGCGCGGCGATGTTTGAGCGGGGCTGGAGCGAGCGGCTCAGCTATGAGAATTTCGACCAGCGGACGGGCGAAGGCGGCAGTTCGGTGGATGCGGAGGCGTTTTACACCTGGGGTGCGCTCCTGCCCATGTTGGACGACGTGGATGTGGTCGGGCTGGATGCCTGGGATGGCATCACCTTCGGTCGTGACAAGGCTGGCCGGGCCCGGATGTGGACGTCCCGGGGCTGGCTCGACGTCGAGGTGAGCGAAGCCGGGACCCGGCTGGCCGTTGGCTCCAGGGCGGTCCTGGAGACCCCGTCTCGCGTCCGCTTCCGAGCCCTCCAGATGCACTCGCCTGAGTCCTTCAGTTTTCAAGTCCCAGCAGCCGCGGAGCCCATGACCTTCAACATATGGCTGTCGAATCGGAGGGTCATGGCGTCGCTTGACGGCGAACCGCTCACCAGCAGCCATGGCGCAGGGAACGACCGTCCAGGGTGGGCCACGGTGGAGGTGCCCGCGGCGGGCAAGGAGCGGATCCTTGAGTTGGCGCCCGTTGACGATGCCGCGGAGCCAGGCTAGGCTGAGGGATGGGGCCGGACCGCCAAAGTGGCGGTGTCAGGGTCCTGGGTGCGCTTGGACCTGGATCGCGCCCGATCGTGCCAGCATCTGGTCCACCGCCTCGCGAGTCGGCAGTGAGACGGCCGCACCTCGGACAGTGGTGGCCAGCGCCCCCGCGGCGGTCGCTCGCTCCAGCGCCTGGCGCAGGGATTGGCCCCCACTGACAGCGGCGGCCAGGGCACCGCAGAAGGCGTCCCCGGCGGCGACTGTGTCCACGGCTGCCACGGGAATGGCCGCCATCTGGTAGTCGCCATCACGGTTCGCCCAGACGCAGCCGCGCTCCCCCATGGTGACCACCGCGGCCCCGCAGCCGCGGTCGCAGAGGATGCGGGCGGCCCGGACCGCCCCTGCCACCGTGGACGTGTCCTCGGCGGTCAGGGTGGCGGCCTCAACCTGGTTCGGCACGCAGATGTCGACCAGGCGGAGCAGCTCCTGGTCCAACGCCAGGGCGGGGGCGGGGTTGAGCATCGTGGTCAGTCCCAGCGCTCGACCCATGGCCAGCGCCGCCGACACTGCGGGCAGTGGGATCTCGAGTTGGGTGAGCACGACCTTGGCCCCTGAGAGCAGTTCGCGGGCGGCCGCGATCGCTCCTTGGTCGAGGGTGGAGTTGGCCAGTGGCACCACCACGATGCTGTTCTCGCCAGCCTCGCCTACCACGATCTGGGCTATGCCGGTGCCCATCTGGGGGTGGCGACTGACCTGGCCGGTGTCGACCCCGTCGGCCCGGAGAAGGTCCAGGATCTGAGCGGCGAAGGCGTCGTCGCCCAGACGCCCAACCATGGCCGTGGAGGCACCCTGGCGGGCGCAGGCGAGGGCCTGGTTGTTGCCCTTCCCGCCGGGAGTCATGGTGAACCGGGTGCCGAGCAGGGTCTCGCCGGCTCGGGGCAAGCGCGGCGCCGCGCTGGTCAGGTCCATGTTCAAGGAGCCGACCACTACCACCTCAGGCATGGCTTGACTCGAGCGAGGCCGGGTAACAAAACCGGGAT
>JABEUU010000179.1 GCA_013044295.1 Candidatus Dormiibacterota bacterium | reverse complement strand
GTTTAGCCCGGCGGCGGGGTGGGTGCGGGCGTGAACCGCTCGGAGCCGGTCGATGCTGACCCTGGTGTAGCGCTGGGTGGTCTCCAAGCGGGCGTGGCCGAGCATCTCGGCCACATATCGGATGTCGGCTCCGCCTTCGAGCATGAGGGTAACCGCGCTTATCTGTACTCATTTCGATGAAAGTCCTGGTGAAGGCCGGTTTTTAGGGGTGAGGCACGTGAGGCAGGTGGGGCCGGACTGTTGAAGTCGTGTGTGGGGCTGTGCTGAACGGACGCGGTCAGATGCGATTGGTGGTGGGCCGGGCCGGTGCGGTTATTGCCCGCGGTTCTCCGCCCGGATGACACGTCGGAGGCTTTCGCGCACCGCGGCGAGCTCGTCTTGGAGTTCGTCGATGTGGTGGCGGGCGTGGTCGGCTTCCGCGGCGCGGGCGTCTCGTTCGGTCACTATTTGGCGGTTTGCTGCTTCGAGCTCGGCGACGCGGGTGATGAGTTGGGCCCGGTCGGGTCCGTCGATCTCGGCGCCGAGGTGGAGACGCAGGCGCCCGCGGAGCTTGTCGCGTTCGGTTCGGAGTTGGCGGATCTGTTCACGGGCGATGGACAGGTCGGTGCGCAGACTGGCCGGTGTCGCCCGTTGCTTGTCAGGCACAGAGGAACCCACCGAGCCGTGTTCGGACTGGCGACGGCGAGCGGCTTGGACGTGCTGTCGGATCCCTTCGCTGTAGATGAGCCAGGTGGACACTCCCGCAGCCTTGGCCACGCCAGGAAAGGTGATCGGCGTCCCGGCGGTCTCGAGGGCAGCGATGGCCTCCAGCGCCCGCCTTCGCTTGTCTTGGCTGTCTTTCTCCCTGGCCGCTTTCAGGGCCGCTGCACGCGTTTGTGAGGTGGTCGTGGTGGTGGTGGTCATCCTGTCTGGCCGTGATGGGCGGCGGTCACCGGGATGCGTCGGGCGGCTCGGGCCCGGCGAAGGATCCGGGCCGAGGCTTCCACTTCGGCTTGGGTGTCGGGATCGAGTTCGGCCAGGCGGCGACGCATCTGTTCGGCCACGGCGGCGAAGGCGTCGATCTCGGCGGTGATGTTGGCGATCACATAGTCGGCCGCGTCGACGGCCCGGGCGGTCTCCCGATCAGCGCGCAGGCTGGCGATGTGCTCTTCGATGGCGGGCAGGTAGGACGGGTCGGGCCGGTAGAAGCCGCAGCCGGCGCACTGGAAACGGATCGGGCAGTGCCCGCCCCCGGCTTTGACGTTGGACGGTTCGATGCAGTTGCCGAAGGGAACCGACACTGACGCCCGCTGGTAGGCGATGGTGTCGGTGAACGGAGCGGGTTTGCCGTCGGCGTCTATGGCCAACGACCCGACCGAGCGAATGGCCTGGGTTTTGCGTTTCAGGCTGACCGAGTAGTAGCCCATGGTGGTGTCGACCGAGGCGTGGTCGAGCAGCTCTTTCAGCACGTCGACGGGGACACCGGCATCGGCGTGACGCTGGGCGTAGCAGTGCCTGAGAGCGTAAGGGGTGATCAGGGCCCGGTCGAAGGGCAGCGGCGTCCCGTCGGGTCCGAGCAGCTCACCGTCGATGGTGGGGATCTGGCGCACCCAAGCCCGGAACACCACCCCCACAGTCGAGGAGGTGAGGTGCCCCAGGGACTGATCCGAGCGCTGCTGGGGGGAGGGGAAAAGCCACCCTGCGGCGGCCGGCGCGCTGGGAAGGGTCACACGGCGGGCCTGCCAGGCCAGGATGATCTGGGCCGTCTCGGCGGTGATGGGTAGCCGTCGGCGCAGCCGGCCTGCCTTGTGGTTGTCGTAGATCAGGTTGTGGGCGCCGTCGATGACCTCGACGCAGCCCACCTTGAGGCTGACCACCTCGCCCGGGCGGCGCCCGGTGTCACGCAAGACCCGGTAGATGGTCTGGTGCATGGCCTTCAGGTCGGCTGCGCTCATCGACGCGAACCCCCGCTGCGAGGGTCCCAAAAGGTCCAGGTGATAGTCGAGCTGGGCGATCACCGACTCGGGAAGCGCCTTGCCGATCTCGTCTTCGTTTGGGTCTTCGCTCACCCGGTGACGGCGCCGGGCCGGCCGGAACTGGTCGGGCACACCGTCCATCAGCCCGCAGCTTCGGCCGTGTTCGATCAGCTCGCAGAACATGAACAAAAGCAGGTTGCGATGAGCGGCCGAGTACGAGCTGCCGTCGTCGCGGCGGTGGCCGGAGATGGCGTCGACAACCCGGGCGAAGTCACCGGCGTCCAAGCCGGCACAGTCGGTGCGCCCCGCTGCCACCAGAGCCTGGGAGGCGACTCGGCAGGCTCGCAGCGCTTCGCGCAGTCGCTGCAGGTAGGGGCGGGTGGTGCGAGCCCAATCCTTGGCGACCTCGCGCAGCCAGACAAGCTCGACAGTTCGAAAGTCGATGGTCCCCTCGGCTGCAGGAGGCCAGCGCCGGCTGGCGTTGGAGTGCAGGCCCAAAAGTGCCACCTCCCACACGTCGCCCTCGTAAGGGTCGGCTCCGGTGTACGCCATCCAGGCTCGCTCCAGGTGACGGCGCAGGTCGCGAAACAATCCCCTCATGGCCGAGTTGTATTGCACCCCGCCTCGCTCGCAGATCACCTCGGGGTCGGCGTGACGCAGAGAGGCCACCCCCTGCATGCGCATGACCAGGATCCGCACTTGCAGCGGGTCGAGCGGCGGTGGCGTGCGGTCCCGGTGCTGGAGGGCGTAGAGCAGTTCGTGGCGGGCCACGGATTCCAGTGGGGCCAGGGAGAACTGATGCGCCGCCAGCCTCGGCTTCTCTCTGGCCGCCCAGGCCGCCAAATCCTCTGCAGATAGCGAGCGGAGATTGTGTTGGCGTCGCAGGCGGTTGTCATGGAACCAGCACAGCCCTCGGCTATAGACCCGTTCGCGGTCGCAGCCGGGCACCACACAGGGCTGGGCCCGTTCGAGTGGCTGGGCGGTGGCGATGAACTCGCCGACCGGCACCCTTCGACGCCACACTCGTTCGTGGCGAAAACACAGACCGTTGCTGTGCAGGTCACCTCCGCAGCCAGCCACCGAGCAGGCGCCCCGTTCGATCGGACGGACCGGCCTCCGGCGTGGCCTGCCATCGAATTCCTCCCCGGCGATCCCCGCGTCCGCCCGCTCCCGCCGGCAGCCAGAGCAGATCCCGTTATGCGTGCGGGCCGCGACCCGACAGCCCGGGATCCGGCACCGCCACGCCGCTGTCCGATCGCTGTCCAGATCGCCGGTGAACAGCCAAAGCGACTGGTCCCACTCTCCTGGCCGCCACCTCTGATCGACATTGGCTATCAGCCATTCCAGCCAACCCGTATCAGGTCCTAAGCGCTGGTCGGGCTGGGCGCCGTCGACCAGGCGCAGCGCAGGCCGGTTCACTGGTAACGCTGCTTCTTGGCGACCGCCTCGACCGCCCGGCGCTTGTCCGCATCGGCGGCGTGCAGGTAGATCAGACTGGAAGAGGGGTTTTGATGACCCAACAGCTTCTGCACCACGTCGAGCGGCACCCCGGCCCGGATCCAATTTGTCGCCGCCGTGTGGCGGAGCATGTGGGGTCTTATCGGGAAGCCGCAATCTCCGCTCAGCCGCTCGAAGAACCCCTTGACCGCCCGGTAACGCAGCGGGGCTCCCAGCGGCTCATGATAGAGATTCACGAACACCATGTCGCGCTCGTCGCCAGGCCCGAGAACCTCGTCGCGCTCGAAGCGGTAGTCGGCATAAGCCGACACAATGGCGTCGCTGGCCGGGACCGTCCTGGGGAAACGGGACTTGGCCAGCGCCTCGTTCGGGTTGGCCCGACGCCGGACATGGACATGCGCTCCCACCACCGCGCATCCCACCGAACGCGAGTCGGGCAGCAGGTGCATGTCCTCCCGACGAAGACCCAACGCTTCGCCGATACGCAAGCCGCTGTCATGAAGCAGCCGGACCATGAAACGCTCCCGGGGCCGGCCACAGCGGTCGAACATCGCCTCGGACTGCTCCGCGCTGAGCGCCTCAGGAAACGGAGTCTCGGCCCGAGCCCTCACCTGCCTGGCCCGAATGGTGCGCAACCGGCCGCTCTCGCCGGCATCGAAACCGGGCGGCAAGAACCGCAAGAAGCGGGGCTCGGCCAGCCGGTCGGCCACCGCATCCTCGATCAGGCCGGTTCGGGCGCAGTAACGCAGGAACTCGCATACCGCGATCAAGATGGCATCCACCGTGCCGCCCTTGCGTAGCCGGCCTGGCCTGACCGGGGTGGTCTCCAGCCAGTGCTTGAACCGGGCCAGGCTCGCCAGGTCGATCGTCTTCCACTCCACGCCATCGCCGGCGCACCAGTCCAGGAACAGCGCCACCCGGCCCGCGTACGCCCGGATGGTGTGCGGGGAGCGGTCCGCCCCCACAAGGGCCCGACAGAAACCGCTCGCCTCCCGGTGCACCACCAGGTCGCCGTCGATCACCACCCAGGTCTCGTTGCCGTCCACCGGCGACACAGCCCGCTCAGCCCTCATGATCCGCCCCCTGTCAATCGCCAACGTGCATAACCGCCGTAACGCCGCCGGGCGGCCGCCACCGTGGTGCACAGCCGACTGGCGATCTGATCCCAGCTGTAGCCCCCCTCACGGGCGTCGGCCACCGCGTCGTAAACACGGTCCTCGGCTTCACCGGCCAAGCTCACCAGCACCGAAATCCTCGGACCCGGATCACCCGCCCAGGCCGGGGCCCGAACCGCCACCAGCCAGGCGACCGCCTCTTCGATGACCCTGGCCGTGTCCGCGTCGGTGTAAGCCAACATGGCCCGGTCCCGACCCGGATCACATACCTCCCACGGCCGATCCAGATCGGGCACCGCCCCGATCCGGGGCCGACCTCCCGCATCAGACCGGATCGATCCAGCAGTCTCGACCACCCGAACCTCCTCCTGCCTGTCTTGAAGTATCTGACTTCCGGGACGGCAGATGGTGGATGCCCCGACGCGCTAGCAACAACACATGCCCAGCCCCCAACAACGACGCCGCCAACGCCAGATGATGGCCCAGATCGCCCAACTCGGCTTCTGCCTACCCGGCAGCCTGGTAGAACGCACCTCCCGCTGCGGCAGCCCCAGCTGCGCCTGCCACACCAACCCGGAGCGTCTCCACGGCCCCTACCTGTCGTGGACCCGCAAGATCAACGGCAAGACCGTCACCCGCAACCTAAACCCCACCCAGGCCGAGCGATACCGGCCCTGGTTCGACAACGCCAAACAGCTCCGCGAACTCATCGCCGAACTCGAAACCCTCTCAGCCACCGTCGCCGCCCAAACCGAAGGATGGGACAACCAGTGAAGAACCCAGCACCCGTGACCACGATCAAGTAGACCTACGTGACTCACGTGACTCATCGAGTACCGGATAACTATGAGGCACGCACCTCGACAGGCATCAATCTCACGTCCCTCAGGGAGTTAAGGCCAGGGGTGATAACC
>JABEUU010000178.1 GCA_013044295.1 Candidatus Dormiibacterota bacterium | reverse complement strand
GGCTCGGCGCCGAGAGCGGCCTCAGAGTAGTGGGGACAGGACCGCGGCGGTCGAGCGGGCCCCCCCCGGGACGGCCCCAGGGATTGTGCTTGGGGGCGTGCTCGACCGCGGCGGTCCTGTCACCACTACTCTGAGGCCGCTCTCGGCGCCGAGCCTTCCGATACCCGCTCCGCCGACGCGGGGTCGGTGCCAGTCGTGGGCCGCGCCAGGTCCCGGCTGTCCGCTCCCGGGCCACCTCGTCGGTGGCAAGTCCTGGCGGGGAGCGATGCGTGCCCGCGCCTCCGAGGGACGAGGCGGTCAGGTGGGCTGGCCTCGCCGGTCCTGTTGCATCTGGCCGCTTCATGGGTGAACGAGGCTAACCCCGCCGCGTTTACCGCTGCTTTCATGGGTGAGTTCCCGGATTGGTCGACCGGCAGGGCACCTCAGAGCCGGTGGGAAAAGACTAGCTGGTCACGGGCGAGCGGTCGGGCCAGCCTTAGAGCCCGGGCCTGTCATTGCGGATGAACGGCGGGCGGATATAGGCCAAAGGGCCGCAGTTCCGCGGTGGTCTCCGTGAGTGCCTCCAGCAGCTCGTCGATCCGGGTCGCGTCGGGAAGCTCCAAGTCTGCATAGAACCGATAGCGGAAGGGTTCGTGGGGAATCGGGCGCGAGTCCAGCCGGGTCAGGTTGATGTCCTTGCTGGCGAAGACGTCCAACACTCTGGCCAGGCCGCCGGGGCGGTGGGCGGTGACGAAACCCAGTGAGAACTTGGCCGGCCCGGTAGGTGGAGCCGGAGCGTCGCCCGCCCGTTGGATGACCAGGAAGCGCGTGCGGTTGCTGGCGTCGTCGGCAATGTCGGCCGCCAGCACCACCAGGCCGTAGCGATCCGCGGCGGCCCGGCTGGCGATCGCCCCATCTCCGGGGAGACCGCGCTCGGCTATCTCCCGGGCGGCCCCAGCGGTGTCCGGGAACCCGACCGGTTGGATCCGGTGCTCTTGCAGCCAGCGCGCGCACTGGGCCAGCGCCTGAGGGTGAGAGAGCGCCCTCCGAACTGGGGTTCCATCGCGGCTGAGCAGGTGATGGCGGATCGGAGCGATGTGTTCCGCCACGGCGGCGAGCTCGGAGTGCGCCCACAGCAGGTCACTCACCTCCTGCACCACTCCGGCCAGGCTGTTTTCGACCGGTACCACAGCCGCCATGGCCCTCCCGCCGGAGACCTCGGCAAAGGCCTCGCCAAAGGTGCTCTGGCCCGCGGCGGTGGCGTCCGGAAACAGCAGCTGGGCGGCCTCGTCGGAGTAGGCGCCAGGCTCGCCCTGGTAGACAATGGTGGAGGTCACCTGCCCATTGTCTCTGAGCCAGTCAGCCGGGGTCACCTGATCCCTGCGCGAGCCGCTGTTCGGCGCGGCGTGGAGGTGCCGGCCGCCAAGGGCGGATGCCGGTAGTCATTCGTCCTCGGGCCGCGGCTGGATCCCCGCCTCGGCGATCGGATGCTGCCGACGAGCCAGTTCCGCCAAAACCGCGTCGAGCTGCAGACCCTGGGCGAGCAACAACACCGCGCTGTGGTACCAGAGGTCGGCCACCTCCGCGACCAGGTGGGCCGGGTCGGGCTGGTGAGCCGCCAGGATCACCTCGATGGCTTCCTCGCCCACCTTGCGGGCGATGGCCGGGGTTCCGGCCGCCAGCAGCGAGGCCGTGTATGAACCGGGCGGCGGCGCCTGGCTCCGCTGCCCCAGGGTCGCCTGCAGACGGTCGAGCGTGGTGGTCGGGTCCTCGAAGCAGGATCGGCGGCCCAGGTGGCAGGTGGGGCCGGCCGGGCGGACCGCCAGCAGGAGGGCGTCGCCGTCGCAATCAGCCTGGACGGAATCCACTCGCAGGATGTTGCCCGAGCTCTCCCCCTTGTGCCAGAGCGTCTGCCGGCTGCGGCTCCAGAAGTGTGCCTCTCCTGTCTCCAGGGTGCGCCGCAGGGCGACCCGGTCCATGTAGCCGACCATCAGAACGGTGCCCGAGGCCGCGTCCTGAGCCACCGCCACCACCAGTCCCTGGGCATCGAAGTGCACGTCTGCGGGAGCTCTCAGGGGCACGGTCGGACCGCCACCCCGGCCGCCTGCAGGTGCTCCTTGACCTCGCGGACCGTCCACCTGCCGCTGTGGAAGATGGAGGCTGCCAGGGCGGCATCGGCGTGCCCGCTGACGAACACTTCGACCAAGTCCTCCGGACGACCGGCGCCCCCCGAGGCGATCACTGGAATGCGGACCCCGTCGGCCACCGCGCGCGTCAGCTCCAGGTCGTACCCGGCTTTGCTGCCATCGGCGTCGATACTGGTGAGCAGCAGCTCGCCGGCCCCGAGTTGCTCGACTCGCTGGGCCCATTCCACGGCATCCAGCCCGGTGGCTACGCGGCCTCCGTGGGTGAAGAGCTCCCAGCCCTGCTGGTGCCTCAGCGCGTCGATAGCGACCACCACGCACTGGGAGCCGAATGCCGCGGCCGCCCGCGGCACCAGCTGGGGTGTGCTCACGGCCGCGGTCTGGATTGACACCTTGTCGGCGCCGGCGCGCAGGAGCCGTCGGACATCGGCCTCGGACGCGACTCCGCCCCCAACCGTGAACGGGATGAACAGTTCCTTGGCCACCTTGCCGACCATGGTGATCAGGGTTCGGCGCGCCTCGGGAGTGGCGGTGATGTCGAGGAAGACCAGCTCGTCGGCGCCGGCGCGGGCGTACCTGGCCGCCAGCGTGACCGGGTCCCCCTGATCTTTCAAGGAGAGGAAGTGATGTCCCTTGACCACTCTTCCCCCAGCCACATCGAGGCACGGGATGATGCGTTTGGAGAGCAAGACCTGCCCCTAGGCTGCCATCTGGCGCGCGAAACGGGCCAGCACCTGCAGTCCCGCCTCGCCGCTGCGCTCCGGGTGGAACTGGACCCCAAAGAGCGGGCCCTGCTCAATCGCGCTCACGAAAGGTGCGCCGTGACTGGTACGGGCACAGGCCAGCTCCGGCGACGCGGGGTCGACCACGTAGGAGTGGGTGAAATAGAAGGCAGCTCCGTCAAACCCGTCGAGCAGGGAGCAGGGGCGGAGCAGTTCCACCGTGTTCCAGCCAACGTGGGGCAGCTTGGCGGCGGTCGGGAGCCTGACCACTCGCCCTTCCAGCACCGAAAGGCACGGGCTGTCATCCTCCGCGCTTGCCTGGAATAGCAGCTGCAGGCCCAGACAGATCCCAAGGTAAGGACGGCCGGACTTGAGGAAGGCGAGGACAGCTTGCTCAAGGCCAGTCTGGCGCAGGCGGGACATGGCGGCTCCGGCGGCGCCCACGCCGGGGAAGATGATGGCATCAACCGTGGCGAGCTGGCGAGGGTGCCGAACAGCCCGCCACTCCAGCCCGAGATGGTCGAGCGCATGCCCGACGCTGGCCAGGTTGCCAGCCCCGTGGTCGATGACGCCGATCACAGCACTCCCTTGGTGCTGGACACGTCCCCAGAACCGACGGGGTCGCGCCGCACTGCGTCGCGGAGTGCCCGTGCCAGCGCCTTGAAGGCTGCCTCGGCGAGGTGATGGTTGTCCCGGCCGTGCGCCGAGAGGTGCATGGTGAGCTGGCCAGAGCGGGCGAACACCTCCAAGAAGTGGGTCAGCAGGCTGGTCGGTATCCCGCCCACGCTCTCGCCCAGGAAGGCGATCTCAACTAGCCCGAAGCCGCGCCCCGAGCAGTCCACAGCCACCGTGGCCAGGCTCTCGTCCATGGGCACCGCCGCGTGCCCGAATCGCTCGATGCCGTGACGGTCGCCGAGAGCTTGGCTGAACGTCTCCCCGAGCACCAGCCCGACGTCCTCGACTGTGTGGTGGAAATCCACCTGAAGGTCTCCTGTGGCCTTCACCTCCAGAGCGAAGCCACTGTGGAGCGCCAGGCTGGCGAGCATGTGGTCGAGGAACCCCACCCCGGTGGCGATCGCGGTGGCGGATCCACCGTCGAGTGCGATCCGCACCAGCACGTCCGTCTCCCGGGTGGTGCGGTGGCGCTCCGCTCTCCGTTCAGTCATCACGGGCGGCCACCCACGCTTGCAGGCCGAGGAGCAGCCGAGCGTTGTCCGCCGGCGAACGCACGGTGACCCGCATCCAGTCGGCCAGGAGCGAGTCCTTCGGGAACTTCCGAACGACCACTCCGGTTTGCGCCAAGGCGGAGCCGAGCCCGACGGGGCAGCCCACCAGCAGGAAGTTGGCAGCGCTCGGCCGGACCTGCAACCCGATCTCGGTGATCGCTCGGGAGAGATCGGACTTCCAGACCTTCAGCGCCGCCACTCGTCTTCTCATCTCGGGGGCCATCTGGAGCGCCTGGACCGCCAGGGCGGCGGACAAAGAGCTCACGCTGGCCGGGGGCCGGACCCGTGCCAGCGCGCTCGCGATCTGCCCGCCCGACACGGCGTACCCGACCCGGGCCCCGGCCAGGCCGAAAGCCTTGCTGAGGGTTCGGACCACCACCAGGTTGGCCAGCTCTTGGGTCAGCCCGATAGCGGTGGCACCGCTGAACTCGAAGTAGGCCTCGTCGACGACCACGACTCCCGGGCACACCCGAGCCGCCTCGGCCACCACCTGGGCCTGGATCAGTTCCCCGGTGGGATTGTTGGGGTTGCAGATCCAGACCAGCCGAGCCTCGGCTGCGGCGCGCAGCAACCGCGTGGGATCATCGGCCGGGACCGTGATCAGGCTAGCCCCTCTCACCCCGGACACAACCGTGAACATCGCGTAGCTGGGATCCGGGACGACCACGGGGTCCAGCGGGCCGATGTAGGTCTCGGCGATCAGGGCCAGCAGCTCGTCCGCGCCCGCGCCCACCGTGATGGCCTCGGCTGGCACGCCAGCATAGTGCGCCAGGGCGGAGGTCAGCTCGGGGTAGGCGGAGTCGGGATACTCGTTGACGGCTTCGACCGTCAGCCCATCCGCGGGCGCCAGCTCCCAGGGGCAGGTGTTGGTGTCGAAGCGGACCACCTGGTGCCGGAGGAGCCCGTGTTGGGCTGCCACCTGGGCGCTGGAGGGTTCCCACTCATACGCCCCCACCTCGCGAACGCTCCGGCGGGGCTCAGGTGCCCAGTTGACCTCGCCCCCATCGCTGCCGAGCCGGACCTCGACTGAGTGCCAGTGCTGGCCGAAGCCCTCAACTTGTGAGATCCGCTCCACCAACGGCGCCAGCTCGGCCAGACCGGTGGGGGACACCGACTGGACCTGAAGCGTGTGGCCGAAGTCGAGCAGGCCCAGCGGGCTGAAGCTGCGGGCCATACCTCCGGTGGGGAGGACGTGATTGGCGCCGGTGGCGTAATCTCCCAGGGCGGCGGGGGCATGCGCGCCCAAGAAGACCGATCCCGCGTGGCGCACCTGGGGCAGCCAGGAAGCTGGATCCCGACAGGCGAGGATCAGGTGCTCTGGGGCATAGTCGTTGGCGAACCTGATCGCCTGTTCAAGATCGGAGCTCACGAAGATGCGCACCTGGGCAACGCGCCCTGGTCCGATCAACCGGGCAACCTCGCCGGCCACCGCCGGGTCGGTGGCGACCAGCACCCCCACGGCGTCTGGTGCGTGCTCCGCCTGAGCTTCCAGGTCAGCCGCCAGCCAAGCGGCCGGCACCGAGCCATCGGTGATCACGACCACTTCGGAGGGACCGGCTGGCATGTCCACCGCCACATCGCCGAAGACCAGCCGCTTGGCGGCGGTCACGTGGGCGTTGCCGGGGCCAAAGAGCTTGTCCACCCGCGCCACCGACTCGGTGCCGTAGGTCATGGCGGCGATCGCCTGGACCCCGCCGATCGCCTGGACCTCAGTCACACCGGCCACGAACGCGGCGGCCAGGATGTCACTGTTGACCTCGCCGCCCGGGCCCGGGGGGGAGCAGAGGACCACCTCACGGCAACCCGCCAGCCGGGCGGGCACACAGAGCATGAGCACTGATGAGGGGTATGGCGCCCGGCCGCCGGGCACATAGACTCCCACCCTTTCGAGCGGTCGCCACTCCCGCCAGGTCCTCACTCCGGACCGCACCTCGACCACCTCCTCGGCAAAGCCCTGGGCCTGGTGGAAGCGAGCGATGTTGGCCGCGGCGGCCCGGAGTGAGCCCACCAGGCCCGGGTCGGCCTGCTCCGCCGCCAGCCGGACCCGCTCTAGAGGAACCCGGGTGTGGGCGACATCGACACCATCGAACTGCAGTGTCAGCGCCCTCACCGCGGCGTCCCCTCCCAGGCGTACCTGTTCCAATAGCACGGCCGTCTCCTGGCTCAGGCCTTGCTTCTGCGGGGCTCGATCGAGCGCGCCGCGGTACTCCGGAGAGCTCGGAGCGGGCAGGTCCAGTGCTGTGATCACAGGATCAGCTGTTCGATGGGGAGGACCAAGATCGAGGACGCCCCGGCGTCGCGCAACGGGCCCAGGAGTTCCCAGAGACCCGTGGCGTCGACGACCGCGTGGATCGCCACCATCCCTGGGTCGGCCAGTTGCATGACGGACGGGGAGCCCATCCCCGGGATGACCTCTCGAATGCCCGGCAGGGACTCAGTCGGGGCGTTCATCATCAGATACTTCTTCCCCCGGCCGGCGATCACGCTGGCCAGCATCAGGGTCACCTGCTCGCATGGCCGGATGCGATCGGGGGGCAGCTCGGAGTTGCGCACCAGCTCCGCCTCGGACTCCAGGACGGTGGCGATAGGGCGCAACCCGTTGGTGGCCAAGGTGGTCCCGGTGGCCACCAGGTCGACGATCGCGTCGGCAACTCCCAACAGGGGCGCCACCTCGACCGCGCCGTTGACCTCGATCAGGCGAGCCGACACGTGATGCCCCTTGAGGTAGGCGGCGGTGGTGCGGGGGTGGGAGGTGGCCACCACCTTGCCATTCAGGTCACTTGGGCTGGTGACCTTCCCTCCGGTGGGCACCGCCACCTGCAAACGGCAGTGGCCGAAGCCCAGGGTGAGCCCGCGTCCAACCCGCGCGCCGGCTTCCTCGATCAGGTTGGATCCCGTGATGCCGAGGTCGACGACCCCATCCTGGGTGTACTCCCCGATGTCCTCGGCGCGGACGAAGAGCAGGTCCAGAGGGTAGTTCTGGCAGGGCGTGAACAACTGACGAGCGTCCTGCTCGAACTCGAAGCCAGCGTCCCTGACCAGGGTCGCTGCCGGCTGGGCGAGCCGACCCTTGTTGGGCAGGGCGAGCCGGACCCGGCCGTCTCTTGGTGACCGGGCGCTCACCGCCCGGCCTCGTACCAGCGGTCCAGCATCGCTCGGTAGCCCCCGGTGCCGAAGCGGAGCCAACTGCTGACCCGGCTTATGGTCGCGGTGCTGGCGCCGGTCCGCTCCGCGATGGCCTGGTAGTGGATGCCCTCGGCCAGCAGTCGCACCACCTGCCACCGCGCCGCCATCGCCTGCAACTCCTGGGGTGTGCACAGATCGCCCAGAAACCGAGCCGCCTCGTCCGCTGAGCGCAGGTCCGAGATCACCTGGAACAGCGCCTGGGACGGGTCGGCTGATGGGGATGGACCCGCTGCGGCTGGTTGGATCTGCTTCATCTTGCTAACATGATAGCGTGTTACCTAAAGGGCCTGCACGATGTTGGTGATCCCGGCCATCGACCTTCTCGCGGGCGGATCAGTCCGTCTGGTCCAGGGCCGCTACGACCGGGTGCTCAGCTACGCCGCGGACCCCCTGGACCTGGCAGAGCGCTACCGCGCGCTGGGGGCCCCCTGGTTGCATGTGATCGACCTGGAGGGCGCGCGGGCCGGACATTGGGTCAACCTGGGCCGGATCTCTGAGATCGCGGCGGCAGCCGGCGTGCCGGTGCAGGCGGGCGGCGGGGCCAGAGATCGGCAGGGCGTGGAGGCAGCTCTCTCCCACGGGGTTCAGCGGGTGATCATCTCCACCGCAGCACTGGCCGACGGCCACCTTCTGGAAGCCCTGGTGCGCGACTTCCAGGACGCGATAGTGGTCAGCCTGGACGTTCGCCACGGCCGTCTGCTGGCCCGCGGCTGGCTCGCAGACACCGGGCAGGAGCTGGTGGAGGCGGCCCGGCGGATGGTTGATTGTGGGGTGCGCCGGCTGGTGCACACCGACACTCTGCGCGATGGCACCATGGCCGGGGCCGACCTGGTTGGACTGAACCAGCTGCTCCCCCTCGGAGCTTCGATCATGGTCGCGGGCGGGATCGCTGACTACCGCGACCTGGAGCGGCTGCGGGACTCGGGAGCCGAGGCCGCGATCGTGGGACGCGCTCTTTCGGAGGGCAGTCTGGACCTGGCCAGGGCCCTGGAGATCGCGGCGTGAGCGAGCGGGTCTCCGGGGCCACTCCCGCCGTGGCGACGGGAGCCGACCTGCACGTGCACTCGGAGTGGTCCTGGGACGCCGTCGATGGCTCGATGGAGGAGAGCTGCCGGCTGGCGATCGCCGCCGGTCTCAAGGCGGTCGCCTTCACCGAGCACGCCGACTACTCCGCCCTGGCCGGTGGCGCCGAGCTCGACGCGGTCGGGTACCTGGAGTGCCTCGACCGCTGCCGCCGGAAGTTTCCCGCTCTCAAGGTCTGGAGTGGCGTGGAGTTGGGGGAGCCCCACCGGTTCCCCCTCCGAGCCGGCGACCTCCTGGCCGCCGGCCGGTTCGACCTGGTGCTGGGAGCGGCCCACTGCATCGAGGCCCCCGGGGGTCTGATGGACCTCAGCCAGCTGGCCAACTCCGACAGGGACTCTCCCGATGCCATCATGCGCGCCTACTTTCAGGAGTTGCTGGATCTGCTCCACGGCCAGGTGGAGTTCCATGTCCTCGCCCATCTCGAGTATCCCAAGCGCTATTGGCCGGCGGGGTGGCCGCCATATCGGACCCAGGACTACCGCGCCGAGCTCCAGGCGGTGCTGGCGGCGGCGGTCGAGAGAGGTGTGGTCCTGGAGTTGAACACCAGCGCTGGGATCGACCCGATTCGGGGTCTGTGCCCGAGCCCCGAGGTGGTCGGTTGGTGGCGGCAGGCTGGTGGGAGGGCGGTCTCTCTGGGCAGCGACGCCCACCGGCCGGATCGCCTGGGGGCCGGTTTCAGGGTGGCCAGGGAGGTGCTGGAGGGTGCCGGCCTGGTGGCCTCGGATGTCCGTTGGGGCCTTTGGACTGAGCCGTTCTTCAAACCCTGACAAATGCGACATGGGACTGAGGGCCACCGATCCAGGCGGTGGGTTTCGCGGCGATCCCGGTTCGGCTGCCGGAGCGGTGTCGACATCATCGGCGGATAGCCGCTCTCGACTAGGCATCGCAGCGATGGCGTCGACGACCCTGGCCGCTCCCGCGGACCTGGAGGGCGCGGTTTCCGTCCCTGGCACCGGGGCGCTGCCGGCCGCGTTCGCGCGGGCGATCCTCGCCGGTGGGGTTCGCCACCTGGAGCAGCGCCATGTGGCCGCCGCCGACCGCAACGTCGTGCTCCCACCCCGGCGTTCTCCGGCGCTGGTCGGCGGCCCCGGTCACGCGGGGCTCGACCACAGCCCCCAGATCTCGCTGGGCGACTACGCCAGGGCGGTCGAGGTCCTGGCCCAGGTGCAGACCGAGCTCTGACCACCTCCCCGACGCGACGCCGGCGGGCGGTATTCCCCGGCCGGATGGCTGGCCCAAGCCCGGTCGGGCTCGTACCAGCCATCCCTCGTCGCTAGCCCAGCGCCGGTGCGCTGCCCAGGTCGCCCACGCCGCCCGTGGGAGCGTCGATTGGCTCCGGGGGCGGGATGGGATGGTGGAGCTCGAACACCTCCTCGTTGAAGATCATCCGGTCCCCTGCCTCCAGCTCCTTGTCGGTCATGCGCAGGGGCACGAAGAATGCGATCGCCTTGAGGATGCCGAACGTCATGGCTCCGGAGTAGGCGGTGACCACCAGCAGGCCGAACACCTGCACCAGCAACTGGTGGGCATTGCCAAAGATGAGCCCCCCCACCGACACCCCTGCGGAGCCGCCCACCCCCAGGTAGACGATCATGGCCGGGTTTGCGATCAGACCGACCATGACCCCTCCGACCGCGCCCGCCAGAAAGTGGGTGTGGACCACGCCCAGGGTGTCGTCAGCCTTGCGGAACGGCCACTTCTCGCTGAGCCGGTTCATGGTGAACCAGGGAATGGACGCCCCCAGCAGCCCGATCAGGATGGCGCCGCTGCCGTCCACGTAGCCGGCGGCAGGGGTGATCGCCACCAGGCCGCAGATCATGCCGTTGATGGCGCCCACCACCGACAGTTTCCGGTTGACCATCATGTCCAGGAAGAACCAGGCCAGCAGCGCCACCGCGGTGGCCAGGTTGGTGTTGAGCACGGCCGCCGCGGCGTCGCCGTTGGCGAAGTACGGGTCGCCGCCGTTGAAGCCGTTCCAGCCCAGCCAGAGGATGCCCGCGCCGGCCACCGCCAGCAGCATGTTGTTGGGCTTGAAATCGCGCTGATCCTTGAGCACCCTCGGGCCCACCACCAAGGCCGCGACGAAGCCCGAAATCCCGGCGGCGACGTGGATCACGTAGCCACCGCTGTAGTCGACGACTCCCAGCTGTGACAGCCAGCCCCCGCCCCAGACCATGAAGGCGTTGACACTGTAGACCAGCAGGGACCACACCGGCACGAAGATCATCCACGCGCGCAGGCTCATCCGCCCGAAGACCGCACCCGCCAGGATGATCGGGGCGATGGCCGCGAACACGAACTGGAAGTAGATCAGGGATGAGCCCGGGATGGTCAACGCCGGCATCAGGCCCTTCAGGAGCGGAATCGACGCCCGGCCCTCCTCGGTGAGGGCGCCCAGCACCGGCTGGGGAATGCCGACCACGCTACCCAGCCAGGGGTGGCCGAAGCCCATATTGAAGCCGGCCAGCACCCACACCACCATCACCGCCGCAAAGGCGTAGATCGCCATCATGGCCGAGCTGACTGCCCACTTGCGCTTGACGAGCCCTCCGTAGAGGATCGCCAAGCCGGGGATCGACTGCAGGCCCACGAAGGTGGCGGCCGTCAGCTGCCATGCGTTGTCGCCGGGGCTCAGGAAGGATGAGGAGGGGATGTACACCGAGTTTTCCTCAGCAGGCTGGGCTGCATCAGGGGTTGCCGCTCACGGTTTCGGCAATGATCCCGGTTCCGCATCGGCCCGTCATCATGTGCGGAACACAAACAAATAGCATCCTGCTGGGTACATAAGCACGACGAGAGCCGAGTGGCGGCCCCCCGGCGGGACCGCCCCGGAGGCCTACAGCCGGTGCTGGTCGAGAGTGACCGGGAGCAGCTCGGAGCGCGTCTCCTCGAAGGCCCTGATCGCGGCCTCCTGGCTGAGCGCCATGGCGATGGGATCCCGGCCGCTGAGCAGGCAGTCACGCCAGAATGGCTCGATGTCGAAACCGGCGACGACCCCACTGCCGTCGCTCACCTGCTGGAGCGTGAGGTCGATGGTCAGGCGGTAGCCGTCCCGACGGCGGGTGCGCTTCAGCAGCGTCTCCATGGTGGCCTCCGAGAGGCGCACTGGCAGCAGCCCGTTGGCAAGGGCGTTGGTGGTGAATATGTCGGCGAACGAGGCCGCCAGGACGGCTCGAAACCCGTATCCGGAAAGGGCCCAGGCGGCATGCTCGCGGGAGGAGCCGCAGCCGAAGTTGCGCCCGGTCAGGAGCACGCTCGCGCCCCGGTACGCGGGGTGGTTGAGTTCGAAGTCCGGGCGCGGCTGGCCCGACTGGTCGTAGCGCCAGTCGAAGAAGCAGGAGTCCCCGTAGCCGTCGCGCTCGGTGCGCTTCAGGAACTGTTTGGGAATGATCTGGTCGGTGTCGACGTCGTCTAGGCTGAGGGCGGCGCAGAGGCCCTCGTGCAGCGTGAAAGCATCCATGGCCCGACCTCTCAATTACCGATGGCAGCGGCGGAAGGCAGCCGCCGCACATCCACGAAGTGGCCGTAGAGGGCGGCCGCGGCCGCCATCGCCGGGCTCACCAGATGGGTCCTGCCGCCGGCTCCCTGGCGGCCCTCGAAGTTGCGGTTGGAGGTGGACGCGCACCGCTCCCCAGGTTGGAGGATGTCGGGGTTCATGCCCAAACACATTGAGCAGCCGGCCTCGCGCCACTCGAAACCTGAGGCCTGGAAGATCCGGTCCAGCCCTTCGGCCTCGGCGGCCCGCTTGACCGTTCCCGACCCCGGGACCACCATGGCCCGGACCCTGGGGTGGACCCGCCGACCGGCCGCCACCGCGGCCGCGGCGCGGAGGTCCTCCAGCCGGCTGTTGGTGCAGGAGCCGATGAAGACCCGGTCGATCGGGATGTCCTCTATGGCGGTGCCCTCGGTCAAGCCCATGTAGGAGAGGGCACGCGCCGCCGCGGATCGCTCCGCCTCGTCGAGGAGATCGGCCAGCCAGGGAACCCGGCCCGTGACCGTCGCCACCATCGCCGGAGTGGTGCCCCAGGTGACGTAGGGCGCCAGTTCCGCAGCCCGGACTTCGACGGTGCGGTCGAAGTCCGCCCCTGGGTCGCTGGCAAACTGCAGCCAGCGCTCCGAGGCGCGCTCAAAATCAGCGCCGGCGGGCACTCCGGGGCGCCCCGCCAGGTAGCTCACGGTGGTCTGATCCGGCGATACCAGACCGGCTCTGGCTCCGGCCTCAATTGTCATGTTGCACAAGGTCATGCGGCCCTCCATCGAGAGCCGGCGGATGACCTCCCCGGTGTACTCGATCACCGACCCCTGGCCTCCGGACACGCCCAGTCGCCCGATGATGCCAAGGGCCACATCTTTGGCGGTGACCCCAGCGGGCAGGTGGCCATCGACGCGAACCTCGAGGGTGGGCGATGGAGCCTGCCAGAGGCACTGGGTGGCCAGCACCTGTTCGACCTCGGAGGTGCCGACGCCGAACGCGAGCGCGCCGAAGGCCCCGTGGGTGGCGGTGTGGGAATCGCCGCAGACAACGGTCATGCCGGGCTGGGTCATGCCCAGCTCTGGCCCGATCACGTGGACGATGCCCTGACGCCGGTCATTCAGGTCAAGCAGGGGGATTCCCGCCGCCGCACAGTTCTCCGAGAGCTGTCGCAGTTGTTCGCGGCCGATTGGGTCTGGAGTTGGTCGGCTGCGCTCCCAGGTTGGCACCAGGTGGTCCATGACCGCCAGGGTGAGATCGGGTCGACGAACCGCCCGTCCGGACAGGCGCAGCCCGGCGAAGGCCTGGGGCGAGGTGACCTCGTGCACCAGATGCAGGTCCACGTAGAGGAGCACGCGCTGATCCAGGTCGCCGCTGACCCGATGTGACTCCCAGATCTTGCGGTAGGCGGTGCGAGCCGCCGACCCCGTCGAGGCGGCGGGGGAGGATTGAGCTTCGATGGCTTCGACTCCTTAATCAGGCGCTGCTGGAGAGGCGGTCGGACTCGGCGGCGTGGCGGGTCACCCATTCGTAGCTGTCGACCAGTGCCAGAGCCGAGGCGTGCAGGATGTTTGGCGAGCAACCGACGGTGGTCCAGATCCGGTCACCGTCACTGGAGTCGATGCTGACGCGCACGGTGGCTCCGGTGCCGTGATCGCCGTCGATCACCCGCACCCGATAGTCCACCAGCTGGACGCCGGCCAGGACCGGAAAGTGGGAGGTCAGCGCCCGTCGCAGCGCTCCGTCCAGCGCTTCCACCGGGCCGTTGCCGGTGGCCGCCGTGTGCACCAGCGTGGGGCCGACCCTCACCTTTACGCTGGCGTCGACCTGGTGTGCGGCTTCCACCGTCTGCAGCGAATCCTGGTCGTGCGCCACCACCAGTGACTCCTGGAGCGCGAACGGGGCAGCATCGCCCGGCAGAGCGCGCGCCACCAGCAGCTCGAACGAGGCGTCGGCGTCCTCGAACGCCCAGCCCGCCCCCTCCAGCTGCTTGAGCCGCTCCACGATGGCGCCGCGTGCCTGCGGGTCGAGGTCGTCGAGCCCCAGATCCCGTAGCTTGGCGGACACGTTGCTGCGGCCGCTCTGGTCGGATACGACCGTCCTGGTCTGATTTCCGACCTGGGCGGGATCGATGTGCTGGTAGGCCCGCGGATCCCGGGCCACACCCTGGGCGTGCAGGCCCGCCTTGTGCAGAAAGGCGGCCGGCCCCAGATAGGGCCGCTGGGGCTCGGGGGTTCGGTTCACCATCGAGTCGAACAGGCGCGACACCGTCACCAGCTCACCCAGCGCGGCGGGGGTCAGCACCGCCAGGCCGCACTTGAGCTGGAGATTGGCGGCGATCACCAGCAGATCGGCGTTGCCGCACCGCTCACCGCTGCCGTTGATGGTGCCCTGGACCATGCGGGCGCCACTGGCGACTGCGGCCAGGGAGGCCGCCACGGCCACCCCGGTGTCGTTGTGGCAGTGAATCCCCAGACGGTCGCCGAGGCGAGCCCGGGCAGCCGCCACCACGTGGGCGACCTCTTCCACCAGGCGGCCGCCGTTGGTGTCGCACAACACCACCCAACTGGCGCCGCCGCTGAGCGCGGCCTCGGCCGCCGCCATGGAGTAGCCCGGATCCTGGGCGTGGCCGTCGAAGAAGTGCTCGGCATCGAAGACCACCTCGCGCCCCTGCGCAACTGCGTGGGCGACCGAGTCGTGGACCATGCGCAGGTTCTCCTCACCGGTGGTACGGAGCACGGTCTCCACCTGCCACAGGGAAGCCTTGCCGACCAGGGTGACCACCGGGGTGGCGGCCACCAGGGTCGCCGCCAGGACCGGGTCGGAGTCAGCCCTGGCCCCGGGGCGACAGGTCGAGCCGAAGGCGGCCAGGCGGGCCTGTGGCAGAGGTGCGTCTCGCAGGCGCTCAAATACGGCCGTGTCGCGGGGGTTGGCCCCTGGCCACCCGGCCTCCACGTAGTGGACGCCCAGACCGTCCATGCTGGCGGCCACGCGCACCTTCTGCTCCACGCTGAGCTGCATGCCAAAACCCTGCATGCCGTCCCTAAGGGTGGTGTCGTAGAGGACTACCGAATCCCGGGTACCGAGTTCCGCGCTCACCGGGGAACCCCCGAGGCTAGCTGGGCCAGGATCGCGGCGGTAACGGTCTCCGTGCTTCCCGATCCGCCCAGGTCGGGAGTCAGGGGGCCGTTGGCGAATACGAACGCCAGGGCATCCTCGACCGCCGCTGCCAGGTCTTCTCGGGCCAGGCTCAGCCGCAGCAGCATGGCGGCGGTGGCGATGGCGCCAAGAGGGTTGGCGATGCCGCGACCGGCCAGGTCGGGAGCGGAGCCGTGCACCGGCTCGTACAGCCAAGGGCCATCGCTGCCGCCGCTGGCGGAAGGCAGAACGCCGAGGGTGCCCACCAGCGCCGCCGACTCGTCGGTGAGGATGTCGCCGAAGAGGTTCTCGGTCACCACCACGTCGAATGCCCTGGGGTCCAGCAGCAGCCGCAGGGCGAAGCTGTCGACCAGGCAGTGCTCCAGGGCGACATCCGGGAACTCCTCGGCTACCTCGGAGACCACCTCACGCCACAGCCGGGAGGTCGCCAGCACATTGGCCTTGTCGACTGAGGCCACCCGCTTGCGGCGCCTCCGAGCCGCCGCGAATGCTACCCGGGCCACCCGCTGAATCTCGGCCTCGCCATATTCGATGGTGTCCACCCCGCGGCGTCGGGGACGGATGCCTGCCACCCCCTGGGGACGGCCGAAGTAGGCGCCGCCGGTGAGCTCCCGGACGAACAGGATGTCGGCCCCCCTGACCCTCTCCGGTCGCAGCGGGCTGTGCCCCTCGGCACCCGGCCAGACCCGGACCGGGCGCAGGTTGGAGAAGGCTCCCAGGCCTCGCCTGAGGGCCAGTAATCCCGCCTCGGGGCGCTCTCCCCCATGGTCCCAGGCGGGCCCCCCGACCGCGCCCAGAAAGACTGCGTCAGCCGCCCTCGCGGCCGCCAGAGTGGGGGCGGGTAGCGAGCTGCCAACGGTGTCGATGGCGGTTCCGCCGATCAGGTGGTGGACCACTTCGAGGGTGATGCCGCCCCGGTCGAGGGCTGCCTGCAGCACCCTGATGGCGGCGCCTGTCACCTCCGGCCCGATGCCGTCGCCGGCCACTACCACTAGCTTGAGGGTGGTCGTTGGCACGCTCAAACCGGCCCGACCGCCGGGGGGGTGTGGTAGCTGTGCACCTCGCCGACGATTCGCACCAGGGTGTCATCAGCCACCTCCTTGGTGGTGTCAGCCACCTCCAGGAAGCGGGCCCAGACCGCCGGCATCTGCTCCGGCGGCACCGCCACTCCGATCCGGTCCAGGCGGTGGGCCAGAGCGTGGCGGCCGGAGCGGGCGGTGAGCACGATCTGGGTCTCGCCGGCGCCGACGTCCTCAGCCGCCATGATCTCGTAGGTGCGGCGGTCGCGCAGCATGCCATGCTGATGGACGCCGGAGGCGTGGCTGAAGGCATTGGCGCCCACCACCGGCTTGTTGGGAGCCACCGCCATGCCGGTCAGCTCGGCCACCAGGCGACTGCTAGGCACCAGCTCCTGGCTCCTGATGTTGTCGCCAAGCCCAAGCACCGGGCGGCGCACCCGCAGGGCCATGACCACCTCCTCGAGGGCGGCATTGCCGGCCCGCTCGCCGATCCCGTTGATGCAGCCCTCGACCCGGCGGGCTCCGGCGCCGATCCCGGCCAGGGAGTTGGCAGTCGCCAGCCCCAGGTCGTCGTGGCAGTGGACGCTGACCAAGACCCGGTCCATGCCGCGCACCTCGCGGCGAACGGTGGCCACCATGGCGGCGAACTCGTGGGGCAGGCAGTAGCCGGTGGTGTCAGGCAGGTTGATCACTCCGGCTCCGGCGTCGACGGCGGCCTGCACCACTTCACACAGGTAGTCGAGGTCAGCCCGGCCGGCGTCCTCGGGCGAGAACTGCACCGTCTCGCACAGGGAGCGGGCGTAGGCGACCGCCTCGGCGGTGCGGGCGAGCACCTGGGCCCGGTCCAGCCCCAGCTTGTGGGTGATGTGAACATCGGAGACGCTGATGAAGACATGGATGAGGGACCGCCCGGCGTCTCGGACTGCCCCGTGGACGGCATCGATGTCGCCGCGCACCGCCCGAGCCAGTCCGGTGATCGCCGGACCCTCGACCTCCCTGGCGATCTGCTGCACCGCCTGGAAGTCGCCCGGGGACGAGGCCGGAAACCCAGCTTCGATCACGTCGACTCGCAGCTTGGCCAGCTGCTGGGCGATGGCGAGCTTGTCAGCTGGGTGAAGGGTGGCTCCGGGGCACTGCTCCCCGTCCCGCAGGGTGGTGTCGAAGAACTCCACCACCTCCGTGGCCCGCGGGTCGCGCTCGGCTACATCCGGGGTGCCGTCGGTGGCCGCCGCTCTCATGCCTTAACGGCCGCCGCCGGCTCCGCGGTGGCCTCGGCCACGGCGGCTTCCGTGGGGACTTTCGCCACCGGCCGGATCCACGGCATCTGGGAGCGCAGCCGCTGCCCGACCGCCTCGATGGGATGGCCGGACTCCGCCGCTCGGCGGGCCAGGAACTGGCCCCGGCCGGAGCGGTTCTCGTCAATCCAGTGCTCGGCAAAACTACCGTCTTGGATTCTGCCCAGGACCTCGCGCATGCGCTCACGCACATGGTCGTCGATGATCACCGGGCCGCTCACGTAGTCGCCGTACTCGGCGGTGTCGCTGACGCTGTAGCGCATCAGCGACAGCCCACCCTGGTAAATCAGGTCGACGATCAATTTGAGCTCATGCAGGCACTCGAAATAGGCGAGCTCCGGTTGATACCCGGCGTCGGTGAGGGTCTCGAAGGCGGCCTTCACCAGCGCCGACACCCCCCCACAGAGGACCGCCTGCTCGCCGAAGAGATCAGTCTCGGTCTCCTCCTTGAATGTGGTCTTGAGGACCCCGGCCTTGGTGCTGCCCAGCCCTCGGGCGTAGGCAAGGGTGCGCTCGAGGGCGCGACCGCTGGGGTCCTGATGGACCGCCAGCAGGGCGGGGCAGCCGATCTCATCCTTGAACAGGGCCCGGACC
Organism: Candidatus Dormiibacterota bacterium; assembly: GCA_013044295.1. GTDB lineage: Bacteria > Chloroflexota > Dormibacteria > Aeolococcales > Bog-877 > AG-12. The sequence continues at coordinate 7,151 of JABEUU010000178.1, read as the reverse complement.
ATGTGCCCGGGTGCCTTGGGGGCGACCATGGCCACGTCGCAGTCGCGTGGCGGCGTCACGGTCCCGTAGTGGATCGAGAAGCCGTGGGCGAAGAGCAGCAGGCATCCGGGCCGGAGCGCCTCGGCCAGGCCGGAGGCGAACAGGGCCGCCTGGTCGTGGTCCGGGATGAGCACCATCACCACGTCGGCGTCGGCCACCGCGCTGACCGGGTCGGACACCTCGAAGCCATCGGCCACGGCCTGGGCGCGGCTGGCGCTGCCTGGCCGCAGGCCGACCCTCACCGGATAACCGCTGTCGCGCAGATTCTGGGCGTGGGCGTGACCCTGGCTCCCATATCCCAGGATCGTGACCCGCGCTCCTGCGAGAGCGGCCGGGTCGGCGTCGGCGTCGTAGTACATCTGCATCGGCTACTCACTCCCTGCCTGCGCATGCCGCGCCGGCTCAGAGGCGCTGACCGGGTAACCCGACCCCAGCGCCATGGGCCGGCTGCAGACAAAGTCCACAATCGGCAGCTGACTCAACTCATCCAGCATCGCCTGCACCAGGTCCGGCGGCCCCGCCAGGGCGGCGATGAGCCGCTCGGGGTCGCGGTGCACCACCTCCGCTCGGACCCGACGCAGTGTCTCCTCGATCTGATCCCCTCTGCCGTTGGGCCGGAACTCGACCAGGGCCATGGCCCACTCGATCGGTTCCGACCTGGTCAGGTCGTCGACGCTCACCACGTCGATGAGCTTGTTCAGCTGCTTGACGATCTGATCCGCCGGCTGGGTACCGGGATCGACTCGCAGCCAAAGGTTGAGGACTCCTGCCTCAGAACCCTGCCCGACCGCGCAGCTGGCCAGGTGCAGCCCGCGCCGGGCGAGGCAGTTGGTGATCCGCTGCAGCACTCCGGCGCGGTCCTCGACCCGCACCGAGATCAAGCGAACCCGGGGCGACGAACCGTTCAGGAACTGCCCGTTGGCGATGGGATCGGAGCCGGCGAAGCTCCCTGCCTGGCTGATCACGACTCGGGGCACTCCACGAAATCGGCCAGGCCCTTGCCGAACGGCACGATGGGGTAGATGTTGGCCTCGGGGTCGATCCAGCAGTCGAGCAGCGCGGGTCCGGGATACGCCATGGCCGCGTCGATCGCGGGGCCGAGCTCAGCGGCGCTGCGGACCACCTCGCCGTGGCAGCCGAAGGCCTGGGCCAGCATCTGGAAGTCGGGGGTCACTGCGTGATCGATCTGCGACCTGACTCCCGCGTAAAAGACGTCCTGGAACTGGCGGACCATGCCCAGCTGGCGGTTGTTGAGGATGACCACCTTGACGGGCAGGTCGGCCTCGACCGCCGTCGCCAGTTCCTGGAGGGTCATCATGAAGCCGCCCTCCCCGCACACGCTCATCACCCGGCGAGTCCGGTTGGCCGCCTGGGCTCCGATGGCCGCCGGAAGCGCGAAGCCCATCGTCCCCTGCCCGCCGGAGTTGAGGAAGATCCCGGGCTCGGTGCCGGTCCAGGCGGCCGCAGCCCACATCTGGTTCAAGCCCACATCGGCGACGGTGATGTCGTCAGGCCCGAGCCGCTCGTAGCAGGCCGCGAGCACCTCCTGCGGTTGCAGCAGGCCGTTGTGAGGGTGACGCAGGGGGTGGCGCTGGCGCCAGCCGTCCACGGTGGCCCGCCACGCTGGCCGCGGGCGGGGTGGCATCTGCTCCCAGATCGCCTCCAACGTCTGCTTGGCGTCTCCCACGATCTGGCAGTCGGCATCCACGGTCTTGCCCAGCTCGGCGGGGTCGATGTTGATGTGGATGATGTGCTCCGCCCGGGGCGCGAACGCGTCCAGCCGACAGGTCACCCGGTCATCCGCCCGCATCCCCACCATGACCAGGCAGTCACAGTCGCTCACCGCCTGGTTGCAGTAGCCAGTGCCCATGAAGCCAACCAGCCCCAGAGCCAGCGGATGGCGGGTGGGGAACACTCCCGTGCCCAGCAGGGTGTTGCCCACCGCCGCGTCGCAGGCCTCGGCCAGCTGCTGCAGGGCGCCCTGGGCTCCGGCGACGGCCACTCCGCGTCCGGCCAGGATCACCGGCCGCTCGGCGGCGGCCAGGTGGGCGGCGGCGCGGGCCACCAATTCCGACGAGGGCGGCGCGGGCGCCCGGTGGACCCGATAGCGGCCAGTCGAGCCGCGGGCAACGCTGACCGGCTGCTGCTGCACGTCCTTGGGAATGTCGATCAGCACCGCTCCCGGCCGCCCAGTGCGGGCCACGTGGAAGGCCTCGGCCACCACCGCTGAAAGGTCGCGCGCATCCCGCACCTGGTAGCTGTGCTTGGTGACCGAGAGGCACGAGCCGATCACGTCCGACTCCTGGAATGCGTCGGTTCCGATGGTGGCGGTCGCGACCTGCCCGGTGATCGCCACCACCGGCACGGAGTCGAAGTGGGCGGTGGCCAGGCCGGTGATCAAGTTGAGTGCGCCGGGTCCGGAGGTCGCCATACAGACGCCCACCCGGCCGCTGGCCCTCGCGTAGCCATCCGCCATGTGGGCCGCGCCCTGTTCGTGGCGCACCAGCACGTGCCGGAGCGGGAAGGTGGGCAGGTACTGGTAGATGGGCAGATTGGCCCCCCCCGGCAGCCCGAAGATGGTGTCCACTCCCTCGCGCACCAGGGCGGCGAGCAGGAACTCGGCCCCGGTGGCGCCAGGAGCCGGGGCCGTACTCGGCAGTTCCCTGCCGGGCTCGTCAATAGCAGCGAGGAAGGAGCTCATCAGGTCTGCCTCTCACCCCGCCCCGTAGGCGCCGCCGATGGCCGACGTGATCGCCGCATCAGCTGCCATCTGCCGCAGCGGGCGGGTGTGGGCGTGGTGGCGGTGCACCCAGTTGCGGCCGGCCTCGTCGAGCTCGATGTCTTCAGGGATCCGGTCTGGGGCAGTTGCCGGGGCCGAGTCGTGACCGTGGTTGTCCGGTTTCATCGGGGCGCCTCCTGTTCTGGATGAGTCGATCGCCGGAGATTGCTCCGGTCGCCGCCGAGTTGGGTTTCGTGGGGCTCTTGGGGAAAAAAAAAGCCCCCCGGGTCTACCGGGGGGCTTGGGCTTCGTCAGAGTGCGCAGACGTTAGCCGATCAGCCCTCCTGGAATTAGGAGTACTAGAGCTACCAGGCTCTCGACGATCAGCTGGGTGCGCGAGTAGGCGTTCAAGGTGCGTTAGGTATACCAGCCGTGGCCGCGGAAGTCAAGCGCGCGGGAGCGCCAGCAGTTCACAACCTCTCTACTGGCGGGCGCCCTGCCGGCGCCGACAGGAGCGGTGCCCTGGCTGCGGTGGCGGCCCCGGACGAAGCCCCCGACCTGCTTGTGGCCCAGAGGTGGAGGGGGCGCAAGCGGACCCGTCGGGCGTTGCCGCGCTCTCTTCGGTCTGGGCGGCGCACCCGGTCCACGGTGCCGTTCGCACCGTTGCGGTGCGACTGGGGTGGCGATGGTCTGAGGCGACCATTGAGCTCTGGCCCCTTTGGTAACCTGGGTCGCCATCAGGCCAGCTTTGGAGAGGAGATCCACACCAATGGACCAGGAGACCGCGGTGCCCGAACTGCCCAGCCGGAAGTTGGTGGTGGGCCAGGAGCGGGCAGCCGCTCGAGCCATGCTGAAGGGGGCGGGGTTCTCCGACCAGGACCTGGCCAGGCCCCTGATCGGGATCGCCAACACCTGGATCGAGACGATGCCCTGCAACCTGGGTCTGCGCGCCCTCGCCGAGCACGTCAAGCGAGGGATCCGAGCAGCCGGCGGAACCCCCATGGAGTTCAACACCATCGCCATCAGCGACGGGGTAGCCATGGGCACCGAGGGCATGAAGGCCTCCCTCATCAGCCGAGAGGTGATCGCCGACTCCATCGAGCTGGTCTGTCGTGGGCATCTACTCGACGGGGTGGTGGCGCTGGTGGGCTGCGACAAGACCATCCCGGGGGCGGCGATGGCGCTGGCGCGGCTCGACCTGCCCGGCTGCCTGCTCTATGGGGGTGCCATCCAGCCGGGTCGGTTCCGGGGCCGGGACGTCACCATCATCGATGTCTTCGAGGCCATCGGCAGCGCCGAGGCGGGCCGCATCAGCGACCGCGAGCTGCACGAGTTGGAGGACGTCGCCTGTCCCGGCGCCGGCGCCTGCGGGGGCCAGTTCACCGCCAACACCATGGCCATGGCGATTGAGCTGCTGGGAGTCGCTCCGCTGCAGAGCGGCGGCGTTCCGGCGCTCGACCCGGGCAAGCCCGAGGTCGCTGCCCAGGTCGGTCGGGCCGTCGTGGAGATGGTCCTATCTGGCCGCCGGCCGAGCAGCTATTTGACCCGGGCCGCCTTCGAAAATGCCATCGCGGGGGTGATGGCCAGCGGAGGCTCGACCAACGCGGTGCTCCATCTGCTCGCCATCGCCCACGAGGCCGGTGTGGAGCTTGAGATCGATGACTTCGACACGGTCAGCCGGCGAACCCCGTGGATCGCGGACCTGCGCCCCGGCGGGCGCTACAACGCGGTCGACCTAACCCGGGCGGGGGGGGTGGCCCTGGTCGCGCGCCGGCTGCTGGAGCGCCGGCTGCTGGACGGAGCTGCCGGAACATGCACCGGCGCGACGCTGGAGGACGCGGCCATGAGGGCCGCCTCAGACTGGCCCGAGGCGGCCGGGCAGGACGTGGTTCGGACCATGGACAGTCCGCTCAGTCCGACCGGAGGGACCGTGATCCTGCACGGGCCGCTGGCGCCGGAGGGGGGGGTGGTCAAGGTGGCCGGCCACCAGTGGCGCCTCCACACCGGGCCCGCCCGGGTCTTCGACTCCGAGGAGGCTGCCATGGAGGCGGTGACCGCCCGCCGGATCACCGCCGGCGACGTGGTGGTGGTGCGCTACGAGGGGCCCCGGGGTGGTCCTGGGATGCGCGAGATGCTGGGCGTGACCGGTGCTCTGGTGGGTCAGGGCCTGGGCGACACCGTGGCCCTGCTGACCGACGGTCGCTTCAGCGGCGCCACCCACGGCCTGATGGTGGGGCATGTGGCCCCTGAGGCGGCGGTCGGTGGGCCCATCGCGCTCTTGCAGGACGGTGACCCTGTCACCATCGACGTCGAGGGCCGCTCGATGTCGGCGGAGGTGGATCCGGTCGAGTGGGAGCGCCGCCAGCTGGCCTGGCGGCCGCGGCTGCCGCTCTCTGGCAGTGGGGTCTTTGTCCGCTATGCCCACTCGGTCGGCTCGGCCGCCCAGGGCGCCATTCTCGGAGTGGGGCAAGGTGCCGCCACCGGCTGACCCTTGGGCGCGGTCGGTGCCAGGGGAGCCTGCGCCCCGGTTGTCCTCATAGCCTCAACCACAGCATAAATTTCTACGAGTTGTCCAATGTCAGAGCCAGCCGATAGGTGGGGGGCGACGGCCGGATTGCCAGCTCCTCTGGAGTCGGACCTGGAGCGTCTGGGGGCGGTTCTGGCGGCGGTTCTGGCCGAGTCCGGGGGCCCGGCCCTGGGGAGAGACGTGGCCGAGCTGCGCGATGCCACCATCGAATTGCGTCAAGCCAGGGGCCCCGCCGCGGTGACCGCCACCCAGCGTGTGGTGGAGCTGGTCGCTGGCCTTAACCTGGCCCGGGCGGAGGAGGTCGCGCGAGCCTTCACTGTCTACTTCCAGTTGGTCAATTTGGCCGAGGAGCAACACCGCGCTCGCAGCCTGCGGCAGGGTGGTGACCGGGCGGCGCCCGAGTCGTTGGCGGCATCTGTGGCCGCGGTGCGGGCCGAGGTCGGCCCGGGCGAGCTCGCCGATCTCCTCGGCCGACTCGAGGTGCGGCCGGTACTGACCGCTCATCCGACCGAAGCCCGCAGGCGGGCCGTGGTCGATGCGTTGCGCCGGATCTCGGAGCTGATCGAGCGCAGTGAGTCGTCGGGGCAGCCGGCCGCGGAACGCCGGGAGGTCGAGCGGGCCCTGTATGAGCAGGTCACGATCCTCTGGCGAACGGCTCAGCTCCGGCACTCCAGCCCGACCCCGCTAGACGAGGTGCGCACCGTGGCGGCGATCTTCGACGAGACCCTGTTCGAGCTAGTTCCCCGCATCTGCCGGGCGCTGGAGCGGGCACTGCTGGTCCCCGAGGCGGTGGGCCGGGCTCAGCCCCCGTTCGCCACCTTCCTGCGCTGGGGCAGCTGGGTGGGCGGGGATCGTGAGGGCAATCCGGCGGTGACCGCGGAGGTGACCCGGGCCGCCGTGGAGGTGCAGGCGGACCACGCTCTGCGCGCCCTGGAGGCGGCCGCCCGTCGGATCGGCCGCGCCCTCACCCTGTCGGAGTCATCCACCCCGCCCTCGAAGGCGCTGACGAGAGCGCTCGTCCGGGACCGGCAAGCGATGCCAGACGCGGCCGAGGAGATCTGCGCCCGCGCCCCGGCCGAGCCCCACCGGCAGTGGCTTCTGCTCCTGGCGGAGCGACTCCGGGCGACCCGTCTGGGCGGCCCGGACCGATACCCGGATGTGGACACGTTCCGGGCCGACCTGGGATTGCTCCAGGATTCGCTGACCGCGGCCGGGGCGGGCCGGGTCGCCCACGGCCAGCTGCAGGACCTGGTCTGGCAGTTGGAGACCTTCGGCTTCACCTTCGCCTCCCTGGAGGTGCGCCAGCACGCCCGGGTTCACGCCCGGGTGCTCCGGGAGCTGTTGGGCGAGGCGGTGGCCGCCGACGCCGTGGCTCTGGATCAGATCGCCTTGCAGGGGCGCCTCTCACCCGGCAGCGCCGACTCCGACGAGGCCCAGGAGGTGCTGGCCACCCTGCGGGCCATGGCGTCGATCCAGGCCAGGTGGGGGGCCGACGCCTGCCGTCGCTACGTGGTTAGCTTCAGCCGCTGCGCGGCCGACGTGGTTGGGGTGATGGCCCTCGCCCGGTTGGCCGACCCCAGCTGCGCCTTGGTCCTGGACGTGGTCCCGCTGTTCGAGTCTCGAGCCGATCTGGCCGCGGCCACCAGCGTGCTCGACTCCCTGATCCAGCTACCTGGCTGGCGGCGGTGGCTGGCAGCCAGAGGGAGTCGCCTGGAGGTGATGCTGGGATACTCGGACGCGACCAAGGATGCCGGCTTCCTGGCCGCCAACCTGGCCCTCTACCGGGCCCAGGGCGCGCTGGCAGCCTGGGCCCGGGATCACGACGTCGAGCTGACCCTCTTCCATGGCCGGGGCGGGGCCGTTGGC
>JABEUU010000177.1 GCA_013044295.1 Candidatus Dormiibacterota bacterium | reverse complement strand
GAGCGCGCGGATCGCGCCCGCGGGGGCGCCCACGGCCCCGGCCACCATCCGCGGCCGCAGGACGGCCCTCTCGTACACCATGCCTCGTAGGCTGCCCACGAAGCCGTCTAGCCGGTCCAGGCGCGCGTCTAGCCGCTCGGCGAACTGGCCGAGCTGTATCTCAGTGGCGGCCTGGGCCGTGGCGAGCTGGTCCATCCTCTGGGCGAGCTGGTACACCCGCTCCGTGAGCTGGTCCATCCTCTGGGCGAGCTGATCCATCCGCTGGGCGAGCTGGTCCATCCGGGCTGCAAGCGTCGCGAAGCCGACTTCCATGCGCACTGGCATGGCGAGCAAGTCCTCCGTCAGGAGTTCCCGACGGATCGCCTCTCGGGCGTCTGGGTCTGTCCTAAGCGCCGCTAGCAGAGCATTGAGGTCAACCGCCATGGCCGGGAGCATACTCCAGATCTGGAGCGCGACTGCGACCGATGGTGGTCTGATTCCATCCGACGCTCGGCAATGGGTCTAGGCGCCACCTCCCAGACGGGAACGGGTCACCAGGGCCGGGCGACGCCGGTCCCCCGTCACGCGATCGCCCGACCGAAGGAGCGAGCCGCCCCGGCCACGGCCAGCAGTGCCAGCGCCGCCATGATCAGGAACCCCAGCCCGACGTTGCCGTTGGCGATGTTGCCCAGGAAGATGTCCCGCGCGGCCGTGACCGCGTGGGAGAGCGGGTTGAGGGTGGAGATGGTCTGCAGCCAGCTCGGCGCCAGGGTCATCGGCAGGAGCACGCCGGAGAGCAGCAGCAAAGGCAGGGCGGCGGTGAAGATCACCGGAGCGAAGGAGTTCTCGTCACGCAGGACCAGGGCCAGCCAGTATGAGATGGAGGCGAACATCAACCCGATCAGACCCACCAGGGCCAGCACCACCAGCATTCCGACAGGCTGGATGCTGAGCCCGAAGGGCAGGGCTATCAGGACCAGGATCAGGGACTGGACCAGCAGGGTGAGCGTGTCCCGCATGGCCCGGCCCAGGAGCAGGCTGAGACGGCTCACGGGAGTCACCCGGAGCCTCTCGACCACGCCCTCCCGGAGCTCGGCGATCAGGCTGAAGCCGACTCCAGAGGCCCCGAAGATGCCCAGCTGGACCAGCAACCCGGGCACGAACACGTTGTAGGCGCCCCCGGGCGGAAATCCGGGTATGTGGGCGATGGACTTGAGCAGGGGGGCGAAGAGGAGCAGGTAGATGGCCGGCTGGAGCACCCCCACCGCCACCCAGGCGGGATTGTGGATGAAGATGGAGAAGTAGCGCCCGAAGACCAACCAGGTGTCGCGCATCAGCTTCATGGGTGGGCCTCCCCCCAGGGGTTGATTGGATTCATGCGACGCCCTGGCTCTCGCGCAGGGAGCGCCCGGTCTGGCGCAGGAAGACGTCGTCCAGGCTGGGACGGCTCATGACCAGGGTGGTCAGCTCGAGTCCGGCGGTGTCCAGCAGCCGCAGCAGGGCCGGCGCCGCGGTCTCTCCCCGATCCACGTAGAGCCGCACCAGATCACCGTCAAGGCTCGCTTCCTTGACGAACGGTTGGGACCGCAGCAGCTCGAGGGCGGCCTCTCCCTGGCCCCTCACCCCCAGGGTCACGACGTCGCCGGCCACCGCCCGCTTGAGTTCGTCAGGCGTACCCTCGGCCACGATCAGGCCGTGGTCCATGATCGCCAACCGGTCGCAGAGGGCGTCCGCCTCCTCGAGGTAGTGGGTGGTCAGGAACACTGTCGTGCCCCGCTCCCGCAGCTGGCGAACCTCCTCCCACATCCGAGCCCGGCTCTGGGGATCGAGCCCGGTCGTGGGCTCGTCGAGGAAGAGCAGCTCAGGCGAGTGCACCAGCCCGATGCCCATGTCCAGCCGGCGGCGCTGTCCGCCGGAGTAGGTCTTGACCTTCCTGTCGGCGCACGCCTCCAACTCCAGCGATGCCAGCAGCTCCGCCGCCCGCCGGCGGGCCCGGCCCGAGTCCAGGCCGTAGAGGCGCCCCTCGAACTCCAGCTCGACGCGGCCGGTGACGTCCGGATCAGCACCACCGGACTGGCCCACGTAGCCGATCCGTTGGCGCACCAGGTCGGGGTGCCGGCGCAGGTCCTGGCCCGCCACCGTAGCCTCGCCCGAAGACGGGGGCAGCAGGGTGGCCAGCATTCTCAAGGTGGTGGTCTTGCCGGCCCCATTGGGCCCGAGAAAGCCGAAGATCTCGCCCCCCACGACCTTGAGGCTCACGCCCGCCACCGCCTCGACGGCGCCCCGGCGGCTCTTGAAGGTGCGGCGGAGGTCCTTGGTGACGATCACCAGCTCCGGTTCAGTCATGTGAGTCCTCCTCGGTTTCTTGGCTGAGCTCCCGGTGGGGCCTGTCCGGGGGCGGGTTCGGACCCGACTGGACGGCCGGCTTACTCCAGTCGCGCAAAGCCAGCGGGACTTGCTCAGGCGGGAGTCCGAAGAAGTGCTGTTGATCTGCCGCCACCTGCGCCAGCCAAGCCCCGTCCACCGCCAGGTCGCCATGGCGCACGGCCTCTACGGTGGCCGCGACCCAGGCGCTCTCCGCCTGCAACTGCGCGATCAGGTACTCCATCTCGAGCAGGAAGAGCCGGGGCAGTCGAGTCCGGTCCCGCAGGCCCCGGTAGGTGGTCTGGTGGTGGGCGACCAGCCCCTCAAGGCCGGACAGCCTGACCTCCAGCGCCAGCACCGCCTCGGCCTCGGAGAGATACGCCAGCCGGGCCACTCCGGCCGCGAAGGCGGCGGG
>JABEUU010000176.1 GCA_013044295.1 Candidatus Dormiibacterota bacterium | reverse complement strand
CTCTGGGCGGGGGAACGCTGGGGCTGGTGCTCAGTCGTCAGCTGAATCCGGTGCATCAGACGAGGCGCGACAGCCCCTATGTCTCACCCCGGGTGTCGCCGGCGAACCCCACCCAGCAGTTGCAGCAGGTGGCCAACCAGGATCTCTCTGAGATCGTCGAGATCGTCTCTATAGGGGTCTCCAGTGAGGAGCTGGGCACCGGTTGGCCGGTGAACAGCCGTGGGGACTTCATCACCAATGACCATGTGGTGCATGAGGGACTGAGCTTCCACGTGGTCTCCGCATCGGGGGCCGAGTACCCGGCCCGGGTGATCAACGTCGATGCCGCCCTCGACCTGGCTGAGGTTCAGGTGGTGGGCTTGCAGGAGCACCCCTTGCCCTTGGATCAGGGCCTCGCCGCGCTGGGCCAGCCGGTGGTCGTGCTGGCAGCTCAGGGTGCCACCGGCCGCCCTCCCGTGACCGCGTCAACGATCAATGGGCTGGCGGAGCGGGCCACGGTGCAGGATGCTCAGCCGGGTGAGCTGGCCACCTACAGCAACCTGATCCGCATCCCGGCCCACATCTTTCCCGGCAACAGCGGCGGTCCGGTCCTCACCACGTCGGGCCAGGTGGTGGGGATCCTCACCCTGGCCGCCCAGAACGGCTCGGGGGCGTTTGCCATCCCTCTGGCCGAGGTCTACCCGGTGATCCACCAGTGGCTGCAGAGCTGACCTCAGGCTGCCAGTTTCCGAGCTTCACTCGAGGTCCAATTGACGGCCGCGCGCCCCATCTGCCAAGATCGGCCGCGGGCGAGCACCCGGATCCGCTCCGATGCCGCCGGTGAGCGGCGGTCAAAGGGGGGCTGGGGCCAACGAGCCTAGCCCTGGTAGTCAGGCTAAGGAGAAGCGAGCATGAGCAGCCAAGCGGGCTCTGAGCGTCTCACGGTGATGGTCCTGGGGGCCGATGGCTACATCGGGTGGCCGATGGCCATGCACCTCTCCCAGCTCGGACACCGGGTGATCGCCGTCGACAACCTTTCCCGTCGGCGCTGGGACCGCGAGGGAGGCACCTACAGCCTGGTGCCGCTGCACACCATGGGTCAGCGGGTGCGGCGCTGGGGCCTGATCAGCGGCCGCCAGATCGAATGGCGCCGGGCCGACCTGCGCGACTTCGCCGCAGTCGACCGCCTCTTCGCCGAGTTCGAGCCCCACGCCGTGATCCACTTCGCCGAGCAGCGGAGCGCGCCGTTCTCGATGGTCGACCGCGCTCACGCCGAGCTGACCCAGGTCAACAACGTGGTCGGAACGCTCAACATCCTGTTCGCCATCCGGGACCGGGTGCCGGATTGCCACTTGATCAAGCTGGGCACTATGGGCGAGTACGGGACGCCCAACATCGATATCGAGGAAGGCTACCTTGACATCGAGCACAACGGCCGTCGGGACCGGCTGCCGTTCCCCAAGGTGCCGGGCAGCTTCTACCACCTCTCCAAGGTTCACGACAGCAACAACATCTACTTCGCGACCCGGGCCTGGGGGGTGCGGGCCACCGACCTCAACCAGGGTGTGGTCTACGGGGTGGAGACCCCGGAGACCAGTCTGCACCCGGACTTGAACACCCGCTTCGACTTCGACTCTTTATGGGGCACCGCGCTCAACCGCTTCTGCGTCCAGGCCGCGGTCGGTCAGCCGCTCACCGTCTACGGCAAGGGTGGTCAGACTCGAGGCTTCCTGGATCTGCGCGACACCATGGCCTGCATCACCCTCGCCCTGGAGAACCCGGCGGCCCGGGGCGAGTGCCGGGTCTTCAACCAGTTCACGGAACAGTTCAGCGTGCTCGAGCTGGCCGAGTTGGTGGCCAGGCTCCGGCGGGAGCAGGGCCTGGAGACCACGGTCGCCCACGTGCCCAACCCCAGGGTGGAGGCGGAGGGCCACTACTACAACGCCAAGCACCAGTTGCTGTTGGACCTGGGCCTCCAACCTCACTACCTCAGCGACACCTTGCTGAATTCGATGATCCGTACGGTCGAGGGCTTGGCGGACCGGGTGGACCCGGTGCTGCTGGAGCAGCCCAGCGTCAGCTGGAAGACCGGCGGCAACGAGGTTTGGGATCGCTACTCCAACCGGGAGCGCGCCACCTCCGCCTCCTGACCGCCCGGCTGCGGGTCCGGTCCGAGCTGCGCCGCCGGCTCGCGCAACGCCGCGCCGGGGCCGGGATTGCAGCCCGAGCCTCCCGGGTACAATCGATTACGGTGAGGTCGTGATCCAGGCAAGGGAAATACTTTGAACAAGCGCGAATACGACATCGCGGTGATTGGGGCTGGTCCGGCCGGGCTCACCGCGGCGCTCTACGCGGGCCGGTCGATGAAGCGAACCCTTCTGTTGGAAGCGGGGATCCCGGGCGGGGAGCTGCTCAACACCGAAAACATCGAGGACTATCCGGGATTTGCGTCGATCACCGGACCCGACCTGGCCAGCAAGATGACCGAGCACTCCCTGAGCTTCGGCGCCGAGTTGGTGTCGGCGCGGGTGACCGCCATTGACCTTGAGGCCGATGGCACCAAGCGCATCGAGCTGGAGGAAGGCGAGCCCTACTTCGCCAAGGCGGTGATCCTGACCGCCGGCGGCCAGCCCCGGAAACTGCACGTGCCGGGCGAGCAGGAGTACGCGGGCCGTGGCGTGTCCTACTGCGCGGTATGCGACGGAGCCTTCTTCCGAGGTGAGCACCTGGCGGTGGTCGGCGGTGGGGACGCTGCCATCGAGGAGGCGGCGTTCCTAACCCGCTACGCCTCCAAGGTCACAGTCATCCATCGCCGCCAGGAGTTCCGGGCCCAGCCGTTGCTGGTCGAGCGGGCCCGCCAGAATCCCAAGATGGAGTTTCTGCTCGACATGGTGGTGGAGGAGGTCAAAGGTGATGGGGAGCGGGTCGAGAGCCTGCGCCTGCGCCACCTCACGAGCGACCGGACCAGCGAGTTTCCGGTGGGAGGGGTGTTTGTCTTCATCGGCTTTCTCCCCAACACCGGATTGCTGCGGATGCACGCCGATCACGACGAGCAGGGCTATTACCTCACCGATGCCAACATGCAGACCTCCGTGCCCGGGATCTTCGCTGCCGGCGATGTGCGCGCCCAGTTGACCCGCCAGGTCACGACCGCCGTGGGTGACGCCACCACCGCGGCCATGGCCGCCACCAAATTGGTGGAGTCGGTCCCCGAGCCGGTCGCTTGATCCGGGTGGCGGACCGCCAGGCTATCTCCCGCGAGGCGCTGTGAGCATAGTCACCAAGGGTGGGGATGGCGGCGAGACAAGCCTTCTCTATGGCGGGCGGGTGCCCAAGGACGATCTCCACACCGAGGCTTACGGGGCCCTCGACGAGGCGATCTCCGCCATGGGCCTGGCCCGCTCCCTGTGCCAGTACCCGGCGGTGGTCAGCACCCTCCTGGACCTCCAGAGGGAGTGCTTCACCGCTGGGTCTGAGCTGGCCACAGCGAGCGCCGATCGGGACAAGCTGCTCAAGCACTTCGCGCCCCTGGGGCCGGATGCGGTCGACCGGCTCGAGGCTTTGGTTCACGAACTCGAACTCGAGGTGGGCCTGCCGTCCGGGTTCATCCTGCCCGGAGGCACGCCCGGGGCGGCCGCCATCGACCTGGCCCGTACCCTGGTGCGCCGTGCCGAGCGCCGAGCGGTAGGGCTGCGCCGCGCCGACGAACTCGCCAACCCGGAGGTGGTTCGCTATCTCAACCGCCTCTCCGACCTCCTCTTCATGCTGGCCAGGCAGGAGGAGGCGGGCAGGACCACGCTCAAGTGACAGCCACGGCCGCGGCCGGCGGATCAGTAACATTCTGAAGTGAAAGCGCAGGATTCAGCCGCGGCCCCGGTCTGCCGCCGGGCCAGAGTCGCGGGTCGGGTGCAGATGGTGGGGTTCCGCGCCTTCGCCGTCGCTGAGGGCCGACGCCTGGGCCTGGCAGGCTGGGTCCGCAACTGCGAGGACGGGAGTGTCGAGTTGCTGGCGCAGGGGCCGGCCCCGGCGGTCGGGGAGTTCCTGCGGGTGATCGGTCGCGGCCCGGCCGCAGCCAGGGTTGACCAGGTGGAGGTGGACGACGTGGCCACCTCCGACCGGTTGTCCCCCTTCACTGCGGCCGGCTGAGGTGGTCCGGTACGGGGCCCGCGCCAGGGGCAGGCGGGTTGTGTCGCCGTCGGTGCGCTGATGAACGATGGCGCGCTCGGGCCGATCCTGTCGGCCGCTCGGGCCCGGGCAGTTCAGCTGCGGGTAGCGGGAGCCGACGAGCTCATCAGCGCGGCTCGCCTGGTGCCTCCCCCGCGCCAGTTCGAGGCCGCCCTACGAGCGGCCGGCTTTGCGGTGATCGCGGAGATGAAGCGGCGCTCGCCGTCGGCTGGGCCACTGCGGATGGACCTTGACCCCTCTGCCATGGCGGCTGACTTCAGGGCCGGAGGAGCGGCCGCGATCTCGGTGCTGACCGAGTCGGAGTTCTTCTCGGGAGCCATGGCCGACCTCGAGGCCGTGCGCGCCGCCGTGCCGCTGCCCGTCTTGCGCAAGGACTTCGTGGTCGACCCGATGCAGGTGTTCGAGGCCCGAGCCGGAGGTGCCGACGCGGTGCTGCTGATCGTGCGCGCCATGGACCGGGGTCGCCTAGGCGACTGCCTCGGAGTCTGCCGTGACCTCGGCATGGCAGCCCTGGTGGAGGTCCATGACGAGGACGAAATGGAGGTGGCGGCTGGGCTGGGAGCTTCCCTGATCGGCATCAACAACCGCGACCTGGACCGCCTCACGACTGATCTGCAGACCACTGAGAGACTCTCCAGGCTCGCGCCGCCTGAGGCTCTTCTGATCTCGGAATCTGGGATAAAGGAGCTGGCGGACGTCGAGCTCGTGGCCAGTTGGGGGGTGGCTGGGGTGCTCGTCGGCGAGGTTCTGATGCGAGCCTTCGAGCCCGGCTCGGCGCTCCTGGCCCTGGTGCCCGGCCGGGGCCAGAGGCCACGGTGAGGGTCAAGGTCTGCGGAATCACCAGGGTCGAGGACGCGGAGGTGGCGCTGGCTGCCGGGGCCGATGCCATCGGGATGATTTTCCACCGCGCCAGCCCGCGCCGGGTCGAGCCCGATCAGGCGCTCCGGATCTCGGCGCTGGTGGGCCGCCGGGCGGACTGCGTCGGGGTGCTTGTCGACTCCGACCTGCCCCACCTGGAGGAGCTGGTGGAGCGCTTCAACCTCAGCGCCGTGCAGCTCCACCTGCGGAGCTGCCCTTTGGAGTTGGTCGCTCAACTGGCGGTCCCGGTGTGCCCCGTCATAGGCATTGAAGAGGGGGTCTCGCCGTGGACTGTGCCCTGGTGGCCGGAGCTCCCCTTGATGCTGGATACCCTGACCCCAGACGGCGCGGGTGGGACCGGGCGGCAACTCGACCTGGAGGTGGCTCGGGTCCTAGCTCGGCACCGACCGATCTGGCTCGCGGGTGGCCTTGACGGGGACACTGTGGGGGAGGCTGTCCGCAGGGTCAATCCCTACGGGGTGGACGCCAGCTCACGGCTGGAGTCCAGCCCCGGGATCAAGGACCCCCAGCTCGTGGCCGACTTCGTGAGCGCGGCCAGACGGGCCGCCGGGGGGCCCGTCCGCGCCAATGGACCCAGCAGTGAATAGACCGGGCAAGTTGTTGATCACGTCCCCCCCGCCAGCGGGCCGCTACGGGCAGTTCGGGGGCCGATTCGTGCCCGAGACGGTGATGCCGGCCCTGGCCGAGCTTGAGGCGGCTGCGGTGGCCGCCTTCGCTGACCCTCAGTTCCTGGAGGAGCTCGCCGACCTCCACGCCGACTATGCCGGCCGGCCCACCCCCTGCTACTTTGCCAGCCGCCTCTCCGAGCATGCCGGGCTGGCGATCTGGCTGAAGCGCGAGGACCTGCTCCACACCGGTGCCCACAAGCTCAACAACGCGCTCGGCCAGCTGCTGCTGGCGCGGCGGATGGGCAAGCGCCGCATCGTGGCCGAGACCGGGGCCGGACAGCATGGCCTGGCGACCGCCACCGCCTGCGCTCTGTTCGACTTGGACTGCGTGGTCTACATGGGTGAGGAGGACATGCGCCGCCAGGCGGTGAATGTGGCCAAGATGAACCTGTTGGGGGCCCGAGTGGAACCGGTGCGCAGCGGCTCCCGCACTTTGAAGGACGCCACCTCCGAGGCGATTCGAGACTGGGTGACCAACGTCCGCGACACCCACTACGTGATTGGATCGGCGGTCGGTCCCCATCCCTATCCCTGGCTGGTGCGCACCCTCCAGTCCGTGATCGGCAGCGAGGCCCGGGAGCAGATGCTGGCCGCGACCGGGGCGCTCCCCACCCAGGTGGTGGCGTGCGTGGGCGGTGGCAGCAACGCGATCGGGATCTTCGCCGGCTTTCTGGATGACTCCCAGGTTCGGCTGCTCGGAGTGGAGGCCGGCGGGCGCGGCCTGGGGCGGGGCGAGCACGGGGCCAGCCTCAGCCACGGGCGCCCTGGGGTGCTCCATGGCTCCCAGTCGTTCCTGCTCCAAGACGAGGACGGGCAGGTCGACTCCACCCACAGCATTTCGGCGGGTCTGGACTACCCCGGGGTGGGGCCCGAGCACGCTCAGCTGCGCCAGTCCGGTCGGGCCCGCTACATCGCGGTGGACGACGAGCAGGCGCTGGCCGCCTTCCATTTGCTCTGCCGGCTGGAGGGGATCCTTCCCGCTCTGGAGTCGGCCCACGCGATTCACGCCGCGGTGGCCCTTGGTCGGGACGCCGACGCCGAAGGGCCGGTCCTGGTGTGCCTCAGCGGCCGGGGCGACAAGGACATCGACACTGTGCTGGAGTGGGATCAGGGGTGAGCGCGGACGAGTTCGCCGGGGCCCGGATACGGCAGGCTCTGGCCAGAAGGCCAGGTCCACCCCATCTGGTGCCGTATGTGATGGCCGGGTTTCCCCATCGCGGCGACACAGTCCCCCAGCTGCTGGCGGCTGAGGCGGCCGGGGGGGCCGTGGTGGAGCTGGGTCTGCCCTACTCAGATCCGCTCGCTGACGGGCCCACCATTCAGGCCGCCGGTCAGCGGGCGCTGGCGGAGGGAATGAGCGTGGCCCTGGCGCTGGAGCAGGTGCGGGACGCCAGGGCCCAGGGGCTCGCCGTGCCCCTGGTGGTGATGACCTACCTCAATCCCCTGCTGCAGATGGGGCTGGGGGATTTCTGCCGACGGGCGGTGCGGGCAGGTGTGGAGGGGCTGCTGGTTCCGGATCTGCCCCTGGAGGAGTCCGAGGACCTGATCGGGGCGGCAGCACAAGCTGGCCTGGCGGTCGTCACCATGGTGGCGCCGACCACTCCCGACTGGCGCCTGAAGCGCGCGGCGGAGCTCAGCACGGGGTTCCTCTACTGCGTCTCCCGCACCGGAGTCACCGGCGCAGGCTCCGAAGATCGCGACGAGGGCCGTCAGCTGTTGGCCCGGGCCCGTCAGCTCACTGACATCCCTCTGGCGCTGGGTTTCGGGGTGAGGCGGTTGGAGCAGATCCAGAGGCTGGCCGGTCTGGCTGACGCCGTGGTGGTTGCGAGCGTGCTCTTGGAGGCGGCCGCCGATGCCGCCGACCCGGCCCAGGCGGTTGGTTTGACGCTGCGGGGCCTACAGGCCAGCGCTTGAGGTGACCCGGTCCCGGACGCCGTGGCTCCGGGCCTGGACCCCGGCAGCCGGTTGGCCGGAGACGACCGCCGCCACCTGAGTCGCCCCGAGGGCGGCAGCCGGCCTGGCCGGCTGCGGGATCGCGCTTCTAATGCTGGCCTGTTTCGTCGCCATGGCCAGCGAGCGGCGGTCCCATGGTGGCTGCTTCGGGCTGGCCGAGCGGGCGTTTTACGGCTGCATGATCGCCTGGCTCACGGTCGTCACCATCCTGCTCACGATCGGCCGCTGACTGCCCATTGGCGAACGGGCGAGCCGCTGGCTCCGCACCGAGGGTCGGCGCGGCGCGGGGTCTCCGCTGGCGGCCGCTTCCAGCCGACCGGGATCCGAACTGGCGGAGCTCCTGAGCTCACGCGGAGAGGCCGCCATCGACCACCAGCACCTCGCCGGTGACGAAGGCTGCGGCCGGGGTGCACAGGAAGGCAACTGCGGCGGCGACCTCAGAGGGGGTGCCCGCCCGGCGCAGCGGGGTCATCCGGATCAGCTCCGCCAGCTGCTCCTCGGACAGCGAGGATCTGGTCAGCTCGGTCAACACGTAACCGGGCGCGACCGCGTTGCAGGTGATGCCGCGGGAGCCCAACTCCTTGGCGACCGACTTGGTGAGGCCGATCAGGCCGGCCTTGGCGGCGGAGTAGTTGGCCTGGCCGGGATTGCCCCCCAGGCCGACGATGGAGCTGACGTTGACGATCCGTCCCCAGCGCTGCTTCATCATGTGCGGGACCGCGGCCTTGATCACGTGGAAGCTGGCGGTGAGGTCGGTGCGCAGGACCTGGTCCCAGTCGTCCCCTGTCATTCGCAGCAAGAGGCGGTCCCGGAGCACCCCGGCGTTGTTGACCACGATGTCGAATGGGCCCAGCTGAGAGAACATTTCGGCCACTTGCAGGGGGTCGCCGATATCGGCCTGATGGATCACTGCGTCGCTCAGATCGGCCGCCGTGGCCGCGGCGGCCGCCCGATCGGAGCGGAAGTTGATGACCACTTTGGCCCCCAACTCCGAGAGCTCTTTGGCAATGGCGGCCCCGATACCCTTGCCGGCCCCCGTCACCAGTGCCTTGCGGCCGGAGAGATCCAGCTCCAAGGCTATCCCTGGGCGCCGTCGACGAGCAGCTCGTCGGCGTTCCAGGTGGCCACGCCCGTCATGTGCTTGGCGGCCAGGCTGGCCAGCACCCGGCCTGGTCCCAGCTCGACCACGGTCCCGATCCGGAGCCGCTGCATGACCGTCATGGTCCTCGCCCAGAGCACCGGCCGCAGCAGGTGCCCGACCAGCTCGGAGCGGATTGCGCGGACCGAGTGGAGCACAGCACCGGTGCCGTTGGCGACCAGGGGGATGGTCGGAGCCCGCAGCGGCAGCTCCCGGATTCTCTCCGCCAGCTTGGCGGCCGCTCGCTCCATCAGCGGGGAGTGGGCCGCCAGGGGGATGTCGAGTACCAGCACCCGTCGCGCCTTGGCCTCGCTGGCCAGCCTGGCGGCCAGATCGATGGCGGGCGCCTCGCCGCTGAGGATGAACTGGTTGGGGGCGTTGAGGTTGGCCAGCCAGATCCCACCCAGGCGGCCGGCCTGGTGGCGGATCGCTTCCACTTCGGGCTCCAGGAGGCCGACGATGGCCAGCATCCGGCCGGGGCTGGATTCCGCCGCGGACGACATCAGCCGGCCCCGCTCGCGCACCAGGAGCAGTGCCTCATCCCAGGTGATCGCCCCGGAGGCGGCGCAGGCGCTGATCTCGCCCAGACTGTGGCCCGCGACCAGGGCCACCTCGGCGGTGCCGAAGCGTTCGCGGTAGGCCTCGAAGGCGGCGTACGAAATCGCCACCAGGCAGGGCTGAATGTTCTCGGTCAGCAGAAGCTCTTCGGCTGGTCCCTCGAAGCAGAGCCGACGGATAGGCATCTCCAGGACCGCCTCAGCCCGGTCCATGGCGCGGTCGGCCGCCGGCGAGATGGTGGTCAGCTCACGGCCCATGCCGGGACGCTGGACGCCCTGGCCGGGAAACAGCAGGGCGATGGGCGAGAGCAGGGAGGGCGGGGCCAAGAGGGCGGATGCGGTCAACTGTCGCCCCGGTGCTCTTGCAGGTAGGCCCAGAGGTCGCCGATCTTCTTCATGCGATCGAGCTCGTCGGGCGGGAGCGTGACCTGGTAGTGGTCCTCCACGGCCATGATCAGCTCCACCAAGTCCAGGGAGTCGGCCGCCAGGTCCTTGGCGAAGCTCACGTCGAGCTGGACCCGGTCGGCGTCCACGCCCAGGATTTCGCTGGCTATGCCCTGAAGTTCGGCAAAATCGAGCTGACCTTCGCTGGCGGCTTTGTCACTCACGTGGGATTCTCCTCAAGGTGATTAGGAACTGCCCCGGCCGATGACCAGGCAGGAGTTGTGCCCGCCGAACCCAAACGAGTTGGAGAGGGCAATCTGAACCTCGGCCGGGCGCGCCCGGTTGGGTACGTAGTCGAGGTCGCATCGGGGATCCGGGTAGTCCAGGTTGATGGTGGGGGGCAGCAGCTTACGGTTCATCGCCAGCACGCAGGCGGCGGCCTCCATCGCCCCGGCGGCGCCTAAAAGGTGTCCGGTCATGGACTTGGTCGAGCTGACGGCAACCCGGTTGGCGGAGGCACCCATCACCTGCCTGATGGCCAGGGTCTCGGCGATGTCGCCCAGAGCGGTGGAGGTCCCATGAGCATTGATGTAGCCGACCTGGTCGGGAGCCAGGCCAGCCTTGCGGAGCGCCACCGCCATCGCCCTGGCCGCTCCCCCGCCCTCCGGGTCGGGGGCGGTGAAGTGGTACATGTCCGCGCTCGATCCGGAGGCGAGGATCTCGCCCCAGATGTGGGCACCCCGGCGGCGGGCGTGTTCGCCGTTCTCGAGCACCATGACCACCGCTCCCTCCGACATGACGAACCCGTCGCGATGGCGGTCGAAGGGGCGGGAGGCCGCGGTGGGCTCGTCGTTACGGCGGCTGAGGGCGCTCATCTGGCAGAAGGCGCCCACCAGCAGGGGCGTGATGCCAGCCTCGGCCCCGCCCGCGATCATCGCCACCGCGTCACCCCGGCGGATCACCTCCGCGGCGTCGCCCAAGGCGTGGGAGCTGCTGGCACAGGCGCTCACCACCGCGTAGTTGGGGCCTCCGGCATGAAGCTCGATGGCGATCAGCCCGGCCGCCATGTCGGTGATCATCATCGGCGCCATGAAGGGGCTGATCCGGCTGATACCACGCTCGAGCAGCATGTGGTCGGCACGCTCGATCTCGTCCATGCCGCCGGCGGCGGAGCTGACCACCACTCCGACCTCGTCAGGGCCCATCGCCTCCGGGTTCAGGCCGGAGTCTTCGACGGCCATCCTGGCCGCGGCCAGAGCGAACTGCCCGTAGCGAGCCACATGCCGGGCGGTCTTGCGGTCCATGTAGAGCTCGGGGTCGAAGTCAGGCACCTCGCCGGCGATCCGGGTTGGATAGTCGCGGGCGTCGAAGCGGGTGATCGGCCCGATGCCAGATCGGCCGGTGCTCAGGCTCTGCCACACCGGCTCGATTCCGGTTCCTATGGGCGTGACAAGCCCCATCCCGGTGATTGCCACCCCTACTCCCGCCCCAGTCGAGTCGCTCACGCTAATCCAAGCTTACGGGCAAACTGGTCCTAATGCATCGGCCCCAGCTGTGCACTTGGCCAGTGAATGCTAGGACAAACTGTCCTGAAGGAGGCGAGTGCTGCGGCTCATCCGGGTCACTCGAGACCGGCTGCCAGGTGCCTGAGGTCGGTGGCGGGGTCGGCCAAGGCACCAGCCGCCACCTCGGCCCCCGAGGCTATCAGGCGGCGGGCGGCGGCCAAGTCCGGGTAGCGGTTCACGGCCACGCAGGCCACCACCGACCCCCGGCGCATGTGGAAGGCCGCGAAGCTGGCATCCGACGGGCCCTGGCGCACCACCACCTGCTGATCTGGGGCGAGCAGGCCCACCTGCTGGATCATGGCGTCGTACTGCTCCGACCAGAAGTAGGGCAAAGGGGCATACGGCTGGTGAGTCCCCAGCATCGCCGCAGCCGCGTGTGGCCCCTGGCGCTGGGCGCTGTCCCAGTGCTCCAGCCGGAGCCGCCGGCCCAGCTCGGGGTTCCAGAGGCTGGCCAGATCGCCGGCGATGAAGATGTCCTGGTCTGAGCTGCGGCAGTTGGCGTCGACCAGCACTCCATCGGCCATCTCCAGCCCCGCGGACTGGGCCAGCTCGGAGTTGGGGGTGGCCCCAACGCAGACCAGGGCCAGGTCGCAGGGCACCGTCCGGCCATCTGCCAGGACCGCCGCCTCGACGCGCTGGCCGCCCTTGAACCCAGTCACCTCCTGCTGGAACTCGAGCGCAACTCCATGGCGGCGATGAAGCCTGGCCACGAACTCGCCGACCTGGGGCCCCATGCTGGGCATCGCCGAGGGGCCGAACTCAACCAGCCGCACCTCACAGCCCCTGGCCCTGGCCGCCGCCGCCAGCTCACAGCCCAAGAAGCCTGCCCCGGCCACCAGCACCTGGGGGCGGACCTCCAGCAGCGCCTGGAGGCGCTCTGACTCCTGCACCGTCCGCAGGGTCATCACGCCGTCGAGGTCCGACCCAGGCACCGTCAGCCTCCGGGCGGTCGAGCCGGTTGCGAGCAGGAGCCGGTCGTAGCTCAGTCGGGACCCATCCTGCAGGCGAAGCCGGTGCTCCAGCGGCTTAACTTCCAGCGCCCTGGCGCCCAGCCTGAGCTCGATCCCTTGCTCCTGGTAGTAGGCGGCCGGGCGCAGCAGGAGCCGGGCCCTGGGCAGCTGTCCGAGCAGGAAGGCCTTGGATAGAGGTGGTCGCTCGTAGGGAGGGTCCAGCTCCTCACCGACGAGGACCACCCGCCCCTCAAACCCCAGCTCGCGCAGAGCAGCTGCGGCGCGACCCCCGGCGAGACCGGCGCCGACGATGCAGAAGACTTCTCCGGGCGCCATTCGCGCCAGGTTACGACGCCGCCACTATGCTCTTGGGCGATGGCATCTTCGGGGGGCCCGGCGGTGGCGCGCAGCGCGGGCCGGGAGCTGGTGCTGGTGGTGCCTCGCCGGGTGGCTCTGCCGGAGGGGTCCTGGCACGGCATCCGCCGCGGCGGGGTTCCCCGGCTGCTGGACGCGATCGCTGTCGCCGGCGAGTTCCGGCCCCGCTCCGAGGTCGAGAGCCGGCCCGAATGGCAGCAGATCATTCCCCACCTGGTGGTCAGGTCGGAGGACCGGGTGCTGGCCATGCGTCGGCTTCAGGCCGGCAGCGAGCGGCGGCTGCGCGGCCAGGTAACGCTCGGGGTGGGTGGCCACATCAATGCCGACGATGGGGCGCTCGACCAAGCCTTCATCCTCGGCGCCCGCCGCGAGTGGGTGGAGGAGGTGGTCTGCGGCCGCGACCTGGTGGGCCGAGCCGTCGGGCTGATCAAGGACGATGCCGGGGAGGTGGGCCAGGTCCACCTCGGAGTCCTGATCGAAGTCGACGCGGACGGGGCGGCGGTGGCGGTTCGGGAACGGGACAAGCTGGAGGGCCGGATGACCGCGCTCGGTGACCTGGGAGTGTTCTACCTGGAGATGGAGACCTGGTCCCAGTTCGTCTATGACTCGATCCTCGCCGGGTCCCTGAACGACGTGGGAGCAGAGGCAGTCGAGGTCCCTCTCCTGGCGGGTGCTCCTGACTGTGCCTGAACGGGCAGCTGCCCGGCCTGGTCGGTCCACGCCGGGAGCCCACTTCTGGCGACCGTTTCCCCGGCCGATCGAGTTTCTGCGGCGGTGATCGGCCGAAACTTGAGAGCCCCGGTTCGCGGGCGTCCTCGTCCCGTCGCCACACGGCCGCGCGCAGCGCTTAGACTGGCGCGATGAGCTACCAACCAGAGCCCGATACCGGCCATACCCCACCTCCCCTGTGGGTCACCACCGGGACCGCCTTTGACGGCTACAAGGTGGTCCGCCAGCTGGGCGTCGTGAGGGGCCTGATGATTCGCTCGCGCTCGGTGGTGGGCAATCTCGGGGCGGGCCTGCAACAGTTCGTGGGGGGGCGGCAGACCGTCTTCATGAAGATGAGCGATCACGCTCGCCAGGAGGCGTACGACCTGATGATCGAGCACGCGGCCGCCCTGGGTGGCAATGCCATCATCGCCATGCGTTACGACTCCAACGAGCTGGCCCAGGGAGTCAGCGAGATCCTCGCCTACGGGACCGCGGTGGTCATCGTCCCCGAGTCGCAGGACACACCGGCGGCGCAGCCACCTCCTGCCTGACCGCCCAGTCGCGGGAGTCCGGCGGGCACCCGCCCTGGTCGCGGTGGTGGGCGCTGGCATGGCCGGTCTGGCAGCCGCCCGGACCCTGACTGACGCTGGCCTGGCGGTGGTCCTGTTTGAGCGAGGCGAGCGCATCGGCGGTCGGGTGCTCAGCCTGGAGTTGGGTGATGAGGTAGTGGAGGCCGGCGCCAGCCACGTTTGGTCCTTCTACCGTCGCACCAGGTGGTGGCTGGAACGTTGCGGCCTGACCGCTGGCCTTTGTCCCGCCCCGGGCCAGGGACCGCTGCCGGTGTCGCGCGGTGATCTTCCGGGCATCGCCCGCGCGGCCCTCGAGGTGGCGTGGCGGTGGAGGCGGCTGGCGTTTGAGCGACCGGAGCTGGCCGCTGGTCTGGACACAGACACCATCGCCGGGTACGCCGCCCACCGCCTCCGGCCTGACTTCGTCGAGGCGGCTCTGAGGCCGGCTTTCGAGTGGAACGCCTTCTGCGGCCTGGACGAACTGAGCCAGGTGCTATTGCTGCAGGCGGGCCGGCTCTACCTCCGGGCCCGGCCGCAGGTGCTGGCCGGGGGCCTCAGCCGGCTGGCCATGGCCATGGCCGAGGATTTGGAGATCCGCCTCGGCACCGCCGGGGACGTGCAGCGCCTGCGCCGTGGCGGCCGGGGAGTGGTGGTGGAGCTGGCTTCGGGCGATGCCGTTGACTGCCACGCCGCAGTGGTCGCGACGCCGCCGGGGGAAGCCAGTGAGTTGGCCGAGCCAGAGCCGGCGCTCGGTGCGTTCCTGACCGGGATCCGCCACTCGGCGGTGACCCGGGCCTGGTGGCACCTGCCCGCTCGGATGAGCGATCCCGTCCAGCTGCTGCGGGCGCGGTCTGGGGTCGCCCCGGCGGTGCTGGTCGCAGCTCGCCGCGGGGACGTGCTCAAAGTGGCGGCGGTGGCGTATGGGGCGGCCGCAGCCGAGACCTGGGCCGGGTCTGGAGCTTCTGTCGGAGCCGCGATGGAGGACCTGGCCGCAGCCCTGCTCCCGGAGATGTGGCAGCGACCCTGCCTCGCCCGGGCCTGGTTCCACTGGGACCGAGCCGTCACCATCTTCGGTCCCGGTCACTTCCGCCAGCTGGCCAACTTGAGCCCGGGGCTGGCGGGGGGCGCGATCGCGCTCGCGGGCGACTATCTGGTCAGCCCGACCGTGGAGGGCGCCATCCTGAGCGGGGAGCGAGCCGCGAACTCCATCCGCTCCCATATACTGGCATCTGTGATCGGGAGAGCTCGGTGAACGTGAGGATTCGAATCCCCAGCCCGCTCCGGCCGCTCACCGCAGGTGCGGCTGAGGTCGAGGCGGAGGGCAGCACCGTGGGCGAGGCGCTCCACGACCTCGAGCACAAGTACCCGGGCTTTGACTCGCGGCTCTTTGAGGCAAACGGTGGGCTGAGGCACTTCGTCAACGTCTACCGCAATGACGAGGACATCCGCGCCGCGGGCGGGCTGGGGGCCACCTTGAGTGGCGACGACGAGCTGAGCATCATCCCGGCGGTGGCTGGGGGCGGCCCCGGCCTCGACTGAGCCGGTGTGCGTTCCGTGTCCGTGCGCTGGGTCGCACCGCCTACCCTGGAGGTTGTCGGTGCCGGGAGGGTCGTGGGAGCGACGCTGACAGCTTGCAGGTAGCCCAGGCTGGCAAGGTTGCTGGCAGCGGCGGCCGGCTCCCCTTCCCCTCTGATGAGGCGGCGCCCCTCCTGGAGGCGGCTGATCTCCGCGCCTGGCACGCGGGCCTGCCCCCCGGGGCGGTGGTGGCGGTCGCCATGAGCGGCGGCGTGGACAGCTCCGTGGCAGCCGCCCTTTGCGTTGCCGCCGGCGTCGAGACCATGGGGGTGACCATGCGGCTCTGGGGCACTGAGGAGATGGAGCGTGGTGAAGGGGGGTGCTGCTCGGTCGACGCGGTGGAGGACGCCCGCCGGGTCTGCGCCCGGCTGGGAATTCCTCACTACGTTCTCAACCTGCGGGAACACTTTCAGGCGACGGTGGTGGCTGACTTTCTCTATGAGTACGGGCACGGCCGGACCCCCAACCCCTGTGTGCGATGCAATGAGACGGTCAAGTTCGCCGAGCTGTTGCGCCGGGTGGCCGCGGTTGGCGCCAGCCATCTGGCGACCGGTCATTACGCCAATGTGAGGCGGGGCCAGGATGGAATCTTCACGCTCCACCGAGCGGAGGACCCCCGCAAGGACCAGTCCTACACGCTCTTCCGCTGCGATCAGGACGTGCTGAGTCGGTCAATCTTCCCGCTGGGGCGGCTGCCGAAGCCTCGAGTCCGAGCGCTGGCCGACCTGCTGGGGCTGGGAGTCGCCCAGAAGCCCGACTCCCAGGAGCTCTGCTTCGTGGGTGGTGGCGACCACCGCCAGATGCTGCAGCAGGAACTGGTCGGCACCTTCGCAACAGGCCCCATCATCGGCCCCGGGGGGGTCCGGGTTGGGACTCACCGCGGGCTCCCGTTCTACACCGTGGGACAGCGCCAGGGCCTGGATCTGGAGGTCACCAGGCCCGACTCGGAGCCTCAGTACGTGATCCAGTTGCGACCCGAGCAAAACGCCCTGGTGGTCGGTCCCTGGCGAGCCCTGCTGAGCTCGCAATGCGCCGTAGAGAGGTGCGTGTACCCGGACGGCCGAGCGCCACGTGCGCAGATCCATGGCGAGGCCCAGACACGCGCCCATGGACGTCCCGCGGAGGCGCGCTGGACTCCGCTCGGTTCGGCCAGGGCCCGGGTGGTTTTCACGCAACCGCAGGCGGGGCTCGCGCCCGGACAGTCCCTGGTCCTCTACGATGGTGATCGCGTAGTGGCGGGCGGGGAAGTGGCCGAGTCCAACAAGGAAGAGATGGCGTAATGGCATGGCCGGTGGAGGGTTTGCTGCTCCTGGTGGCGTTGGCCGGGTGCTGGGCTGCGATGGCTGCCCTGCAGGCGTCGTGGTGGACCCGCAGCTGGCCGATGGCGGTGGTGGGGCTGGCGATCATGGCGAGCTTGGCCGCCGAAGTGGGGGCGCTCAACAGTTCCTGGGGCCCAACCCTGGGTGACGGCATCGGGGTTGTGACCCTGCTTCTGGCCGGGGTCGCCATGGCGGCCCTGGCTGTCTACCTGCTGCTGCCTCCACCCAGCCGGGTGGGCGCGGCGCCACCGCGCCCGTGGGGTCCGGCGGTCAATCCCGACAGCGAGGCCTGAGGATGATCCTGGGAGGGATAGTCGGAATTGTGGTGGCGGCGCTGGTGGTCGTCTTGGGGACAAGGGTACCGGCCGCAGACGCCCGGTTCACCCAGCTCCGCGTTGCTTCCCGGGCCGTGCCCCTGGCGGTCTGGCTGGGGGTGCCCTTGGCGGTGGTGATCCTGGTTGCCAGCCTGCTGGGGAGCGGCGCCGCCGGCGCCGGCAGCATTCTGCTGGTGGTGGTGGTCAGCCTGGTGCTGCTGCTGGCCCTGGCCGGTGCCTGGTCGTGGGCGCGCCTACGGGAGTCACGGTGAGCTCAGGTCCCCTGGCTGCAGCCGTGGCCGACCCCGAGGCCAATGGTGAGTTGAGAGTCTGCCCACCGGCGCAGCAGCGCGCTGCCGAAGTGATTGCCAGCCTGGGCTGGAGTCGCGCGGTGGCGCCCCGCGAGCACCAGATGGGACTTCCAGCTCGTTTGACCCTGCGGGCGGCTGAGGCGGCGGGCGGCGACAGCACGGCCGCGATCCACGCCGCCGCCGCCGCCGAACTCACGCAGCGGGCGCTGGAGTGGCACGCCGCCGCCGCCGCCGGGAGGGAGTCGGTGGGGATGGCCACTCTGGCTGGAGATTACTGTCTGGCCCAGGCGGCGGCTTCCCTCTCGGGCTATGAGGACGTCGACATGGAGGCGGCACTCGCGGATGGCCTGAGTGATGCCGGTGCCACTCTGGTCGCCTCCGGGAGCGGCGCCCTGGCCTCACGGCGGCTGTTGCCGGCCTGCGGGCTTTCCGGAGCCCGCGCGACCCACCTGCCGGCCTCGGTTCAGGCAACGTGGTGGCGCGCGGGGAGAAGGCTGTCCCGAGTGGGAGCCAGCCCGGACGTGCTCCCCGGCCATTCGGCTGACCTCGACCACCTGCTGGCGGCGCACGATCCCGTCGAGCGCCGCCTGGGTCAGATCCTGACGGTCGATCCCGCCAGCGTGGCGGGTCCAATGGCAGCCCTGTTCAGCGCCGGCGGCAAGCGGATTCGAGCGCGACTGGTCCTGCTGGCCGGAGAGATCGGAGGTCGCTACCGCCCTGACCAACTCCTCCAGGGGGCCGCGGCCATGGAGATTCTGCATGCGGCCACTCTGTGTCACGACGACCTGGTGGATGGCGCCGCCTCGCGCCGGGGGGTACCGACGGTGGCCTCGATCGCTGGTCCCCTGGCCGCACTCGGGGTCGGCGACTACTACCTGGGCAGGTCGTCGGGGCTGGTGGCCAGGTTGGGCGATCCCCGCATTTCCCGGGCTTTCGCGCAGGCCCTGGTCGAGATCGCGGACGGTCAGCTCCAGGAGCTGGAGAGGCGCTCCATCTGGTCCGGGGAGATGGCTCCCTATGTTCGCGTCGCGCAGCTGAAGACAGGCGCCCTGCTGGCCGCCTGTGCTGCCACTGGAGCTCGGCTGGGGGGGGCGACCGCCGTCCAAACCAGGGCCGTGACGAGGTTCGCAAGCAGGTTGGGCCTCGCCTTTCAGGGCATTGACGATTGCCTGGACTTCAGCGACCCAGCTCGAACCGGCAAGCCCGCCGGAACCGACCTGGCCCAGGGGATCTGCGGGCTTCCGGTGCTGTGCGCTCTGCGCGGACCTCACCGCAAACGGGTCCTGGGTCAGCTCCGCACCATGGACGATGCCGAGCCTGAGGAGGCCGAACAGATTCGGGAGCGGATCCTGGATTTGGTCAGGGACACCGGCGCGCTCGCCACTGCCCGGACGGTCGCGGACGGTTGGAGCAGCGAGGCCCTGGCCAGTCTCCGGGTGTTGCCGGCCCCCATCCGGCTGAGGCTGGAGCGTTTTGCCGATCGGCTCACCCTGCGCGACCGCTGAAAGCTCCATGCCCGCGATCTCGCCAGGCGCGGTCCCATAAAATGACCGCCCGTGCCCTGTAAGACCTGGCCTGATCGCGCTTTGAGGCTCCGCGGCCACCTGGCCGCGGGGAGCCCCCTTTGATCGGCGTGGCGGCCGCTGGGGGCGTCGCCGTTGGGGCCGCGATCACGCTGGTGCTGCGTCGCGAGCGCTCGCTGCAGCTGGGGGCCATGGGGCTGATGTCGCTGGCGGTGGCGGTGGCCCTGCTGCTGGCTGGCGCGGTGCTGCCGTTCCTGGCCGTCCTGATCCTCGGCGTGGTGGCGGAGGTGGCCATGCTCTCGCCTTTGTCGAGGCCCTTCCGATCTGGCCTCGCTCCAACGCAGCCCGGTTCGGCCCAGCTTTGGGCTTCGGTCGGGCTGGCCGCGGCCGCCGCGGTTGTCGTCGCGGCCCTCCTGATCGCATCCGGGATCGCCAGTCGCTCGGCCTTCGGTGCCCAATCCAGGCTGTCGCCGTCGCTGGCCGATGTTGGGCGCCACTTTCTGCTCGGAGCCGGCGTCGGGGTCCTGGGTCTGCTGGTCCTGGCTGCGGCGGTGATGGTGGGAGCGTCGGCGTTGGTGGAGCGCGACCGTCGCGAGTTGGCTGAGGAGCAGGCTGAAGCTATCCGCCGCCGCCGAGCCGCCGAGCAGCAGCGGCGGGCCGCCCAGCGGGAGGCGGCTCGTGCGGCCGCTCGCGTTGCCCGCCGAGGTGGTTCCCGGTGAGTCAGAATTCAGCCGTACTGCTGGGGCTGGCGGCCTGCTTGGCGGGGGTGGCAGTGTTTGCGCTCATCCATCGCCGCGATGCCATGGGAGCCCTGGCGGCCCTGGTGATGTTCTTCGCCGCAGTGGTGGTGGCCCTGGTCGGATTCTCGGCGTCCGCGGGGCAGGCCGGCGCCGCTCAGCTGCAGGCCTTTGCGATCCTGGTGGAGCTGCTGGGCAGCCTGTTCGTCGGGGTCGGAGTCGCCCTCACGGCGGTGCTCTGGCGCCGCCAGGGCTCCGACCTGCTGGCCGAGCTCGCCAACAGGGCCGCGTCGGTACCGGATGGGGCAGACGCTGACTCGGAGATGGAGCTCGATAGCGAGCGCGGGGCCGGTCTCGAGGAGGCTGGCCCTGGCGATGAAGGGGAGGCGGACCTCGGCCCGGCACCGGACGGCCCGGACCAGGCGGGCGCCACGCCTGCCGAGGGGGGCTGAGGTGCACTTCTTCGAGGCCGCCTGGGCCCTGATCCTGTTGCCTCCAGCTGGAGTCGCCTTCAGCTACCTGGCCGAGACCAGGCGCGGTCAGGCGCTGACCTTGATCGGGGCCGCGTGGCTGAGCTTGCTGGCGGCGCTGGCGGTGCTGGCTGCGACCGTGCTCCGCTATCCCACGATCCACCAGGCCACGCTCACGTTCTGGACCTTCTCGGTCACCCAGAGCCCATTCAACGCGGCCACCACCACCTTGCTCGCACCCAATTTCCAGGTCGGGATCGGCTATGCCTCGACACCGGTGGCGGCGGCGCTGGCGACCACGGCGGCGCTGGTGGTGGCGCTCGGCCAGACCCATCTGATGATCCAGCTGCGCAGCGATGCCCGGCTGGCCGCCCTGATGCGCCTTGTCAGTCTGCTCAGCTTCTCCGCAGTGGCACTGATCATGGCGCCGGGCCTGTTCCAGGTGGTGCTCGGGTTCGAGCTCTGTGGCCTCTTCGCGGCGCTCTTGATCGGCAGCGCCCTGGGCACTGGAGCGGGGCGGGCAGCCAGAAGGACCTATCTGGTCTGGCGCCTGGGCGGCCTCTCGCTGCTGCTGGCGGCGGCCTTCATCTACGTCAAGTTCTCGGGCCCGATCGAGGTGGCCGCCACGGCCGCCGCCAAGCACGGGGCGAGCGTGGTTCCCGATGGCCTCAACCTGGCCGCGCTGACGGCCATCTGGACCGCGGCCGCGCACGGCCAGGTCCACGGGGTGGGTGGCCGGACCCTGACCCTCGCGGCGGCCCTGGTGCTGCTGGCAGCCATCACCGCCGCTGGTCAGATTCCCTGGCACAGTCTCTGGCGGGGACTGGGCGACTCTCCAGGCGCCACGGCGGCACCTCTCCTCGGGGTGCTCGGAGTGACGGTGGCGACCTCGCTGCTGGCTCAGACCTACACCCTGCTTCAGCTGGCTGCGGGGGTCCTGCCCGCACTGGTGGTGCTGGCCGCCATTTCCAGCCTGGTGCTGGCGGTCCTGGCCCTGCGGGAATCCAGCCTGCGCCGCTTCGCGGCGTTCGCTGCCGGGAGCATGGCGGGTGCCGTCCTGGTCGGTTTCGGGCTCGGGACTCCGAGTGGAGCTGTGGCTCTGGCGGTGGCCGCCATGCTCGGAGGCAGCGCTCTCGGGGCGGTCTCGGTCCATCTCAGTCGCGACCTTCGGGTCGACACCATCCACAAGCTTGGCCCCGCCTGGCGCCAGGCCCGGCCCACCCTGGTGGTGCTGCTGCTGGCGCTGGCGGCGTGCGGTGGCCTGGTGGGCGCGGGTACGTTCTTCGGCCGAGCCGCGGTGCTCGGCGCCGCCTTCGGTGGCGTCGGGGCCGGCCTGCGGGGCGCCAGCTTCTGGCTGAGGGTGATCGGAGGCGGGGGAGAGCTGCTCGCCTCGGGCATCCTGGCAGCCGCCTGTGCGCGGGTAGCTCTAGCCGCCCTGCGCGGCGCTGACCCCAGCGATCCGCGCGAGGCCAGGGCGACCCGTCGGCACCTGGGCCAGCCTCGGGGCCGCGGTCAGCTTCAGGTGCTACGCGCGTGGGCCGTCCTGGCGGTGCTCAGTGGTCTGCTGAGCCTGCCGGCCGTCCACTTCGGCCTGGGCTCGTTCCTGGCGTCGCGCAAGGGCGGCACCGCCCTCCCGCTGGAGGCCTGGGCGCTGGTGCTGACACTGTTGGCGCCCGCGCTGGGGGCGGTCACCATGTGGCTGGTCCGGCCCCAGGGGCCAAGCGCGGCGCCCGAGCGAGCCGGATGGGACGCGCTCATGGACGGTACCCAGCTGGTGGAGGGTGGGGAGACGGTGGTCCTGGGCTGGCCCGCCCGCATGGTGGACTCATTCACCACCATGATCTGGGACCCAGTGTCAGACGCCGCCGGCGCCAGCTTCCAGAGCCTCCTCGAGCTGATGGAGGGTGAGCCCAACTGGTGGCCGGGCTGGAGCGGCAGGGCCGGAGTGGCGACCCTGGCGGTCCTGGCGCTGGCGGTGGCCGTGGTCGCCTGGGTGGGAGCCGCCCACCCGGTGGGGTTGCCGTAGATGCCTTCTGATCTCAGCCTCACCCTGATCGTGTTTCTGCCCCTGGTAGGGGCGATGGTGGTGCTGGCCCTGCCGGTGGCCACCGATCTGCAGCGATTCCGGGTCCGCACCACCGCCCTGTTCGCCACCCTGGTGCCCCTCCTGATCGCAATTTTCGATTTGCTGGGAGCGGTCGGCAACCCTTCCCAGGGAGCGCTGCCTCAGCCCAACTTCGACGCTCCCTGGCTGCGCGGCTTCCTGATTCAGATGGACTACCACCTGGGCGTCGACGGCCTCAGCCTGATGTTGCTGTTCGCGATTACGGCCGTCTTTCCGGCCCTGGTCTTGGCCAGCTGGCGGCAGCGCGAGCGCTACCGAACCTACTTCGCGCTCCTGCTGCTGGTGGAGGTCGGTCTGACCGGGACATTCGCCACCCAGGACCTGCTCCTGTTCTTGATCTTCTTCTGGTGGCCCGTCATCCCCCTCGCCCTCTTGATCTCCTTCGGGAGCGGAGTCCGGGCGGGCGCCGCCGCCAGGAGGGTGCTCTGGACGCAATCGCTGTCTGGGGTGGCCCTGCTGGCCGCCATTCTGCTGATGCTGCTGCGGACAGGGAATCGGACCTTCGACTTCCTAACCCTGTCCACCGTCAATCCGGTTCGAGGCGCTCCCGGCCTGATCGTGGCGGTGCTGCTGCTGGTGGCCTTCGGGTCTCGGATGGCGATCTTCCCGCTCCAGCGCTGGTTTGTGGACGGTATCGCCGCCGCCTCCACCCCGGTGGGGATGCTGCTCGCCCTCAGCGCCCTACCGGTGGGCACCTACGGATTCGTCCGCGTGGCCCTGGACATGGATCCGAGCGGGTCTTTGCAACTGGTCCTGCCGCTGCTGGCCCTGGCGCTGTTGACCCTTTACTGGGGCGCCCTGGCGGCCCGTGGGAGTCGGGATCTGCGCCGGGTGGCGGCCAACTCGCTGGCCGCGATCGGGGGACCCGTGCTGCTGGGGATCACCGCCTTCTCGGAGACCTCAATCGCGGGTGCCCTCGGGGTGGCCTTCGCCTTCGTGTTCTTCGCGCCCCTGCTCCTGATGGCCGTTGGAGTGGTCTCGGATCGGGCCGGGCGTGTCCGTCTGGGTGAGCTGGCCGGTGCGGCGGCCGGTGCGCCTCGTCTGCGACTGCTGTTCGCGGTGGCCGCAGCGGGCCTTCTCGGGGTGCCCCTGCTGGCGGGCTTCCCGGGCCTGTTCCAGGTTCTGGTTGGAGGCTTGGTGGCCCACCGCTTCGTGACCGCGCTCACGGTGCTGGGCCTGCTCCTGCTGACGGCCGCCGTCTGGCGGGCCGGAAACACCGTTTTCTGGGCGGCCCCGGCGCCGGCCGAGGACGATCTCGCGGTCAGCGACTCCCACGGATCCGAGTTCTACGCAGGCTGGATTTTGGCCGCCGCGGTGATCGTATTCGGGGTCTCGGGAGGCTACTTCGTGTCCTACACAGTTCATGGCACCGACCTGGTCGCCGCCCGGGTCTCGAGCTATGCTCCACCTCCGCCTCCGGTCGCCAAGAAGGCTCACAAGTGAACCTGGCATTTGTCGAGGACTTTGGGCCGATTGGGATCCTGGTCCTGGGGGCGGTCATCTGCAGCTGGCTGGACCTGGGCGGACGTTTCTCCTTCCTGGGACGGCGCCCGCTCAGCCGCTGGGTCGCTCTGGCCGCGCTCGCCCTGGCCTTCCTGGCCAGCATCGGCTTTTGGAAGAGCTCCTTCGGGTTCACCCCGCCTGACATCGAGCACGGCAGCTTTCTGATCGACCGCTTTGCGCTCTTCTTCTACCCCGTGGCCCTGGCCGCTGCCGGGGCCGTGATTCTCACCGGGGCGGACACCGAGGCCGAACTCGAGCCCCACGTCGGGCTCTACCACGCCCTCCTGCTGGTGAGCGCGGCCGGCGTCCTCTTCACCGCCTCCTCGGCCGACTTGGTCAGCCTGGCGGTGGGGTTGAGCATGGCCTCGCTGCCGTTGCTGGTGGCCCTGGGTTTGCGC
The DNA here is from genome assembly GCA_013044295.1 of Candidatus Dormiibacterota bacterium. Taxonomy (GTDB): domain Bacteria; phylum Chloroflexota; class Dormibacteria; order Aeolococcales; family Bog-877; genus AG-12. The sequence continues at coordinate 362 of JABEUU010000176.1, read as the reverse complement.
AAGACGGACTCTGGCAGCATGCGCCTGGCGGTGCGCTCGCTGGTGATCAGCGGCGCGTTGCTCGCGACCTTCATGGGCGGGGAGGCGATCCTGGCGGGCATGGCCCAGAGCACGGAACTGCGCTCGCTGGCCCAGCGACCGCTTCCGGTCGACCCGCTGGTGGCGTTGGCGGCACTGCTGGTCCTGGTCGGCGGCGTCGGCCAGCTGGGAGTGGCCCCGTTCGGCCGCTGGCGGGCCGGCGAGGCCGGAGGCGCTCCGCTGGCGCCTTCGATCGGAAGAACTGTCATGGTGGCGCTGGCGGCCATGGCCGCCCTGCTCCGGATCCTACCCGGCGGGCTGGGTGGGGCGAGTGGGACCTGGGG
>JABEUU010000175.1 GCA_013044295.1 Candidatus Dormiibacterota bacterium | reverse complement strand
GGTCAGATGCCAACACCCGGAGGTAGGTGCCCTTTCCACAGACCACCTCAACCTCGGCCTCAGCGACCTCGCCGGGTGTGAACTTGGTCAGCCGGATGCTGTGGATCTCGGCGGTGCGCGCCTTGCGCTCCACGGTCAATCCCTGGCGGGCGAGCTCGTAGAGGTGGCGCCCCTGGTGGCGAACGGCGGAGTGCATTGGCGGCACCTGCTGCACCAAGCCCACGAAGTCGACCAGGGCGGTCTCAACGTCCGTCTGGGTGAGGCCTGCCGCAGAGGCGACGGTGCGCAGCTCCCCCTCCAGGTCTCCGGTGTCACTCATCTGCCCCAGCCGCAACCGGGCATGGTAGGTCTTCGATTGGCGCAGGATGTATTCCACCAGCCGGGTGGCGCGACCCACGCACAGGGGCAGGACCCCAGAGGCCGCGGGATCAAGCGTCCCGGCATGGCCAACGTGGCGCTCCTGCAAGGCGTCCCGTGCGATCCGGATGGCTGCGAAAGACGTGATCCCCTCGGGCTTGGCCAAGTTGAGAACGCCGCTGATCGCTGGCGGTCCGGACTGGCGCCGAGCCGGACTCCGAACCGTTCCAATGCTCAATCGCGGGCCTCCCTGTTGATCATCGACCGTGCTTTGCCGAGCACCCGCTCCCGCACAGCCGCCAGCGGCGCGGCCACCTCGGCGCCCGCGGCACGAAAGTGTCCCCCACCACCAAGCTCCGACACCAGCTCATAGGCGGCGAGGTCTCCGCGGGTACGCACGCTGACCTTGGTCAGGTCCGGCCCATCCTCCTTGAAGAGAATGGCGCACTCCATGGTGTCCAAGCTCTGGAGGACATCGATGATGCCCTCTGTCTCCTCCATCAGAGCCTGCGCCTGCCCGAGCATTCGCTGGGTGACCTCGGTCCAGATCAGCCTGCCCTCCATCTCGTAGTGGGCGGCCGACGCCGCCTGGGCCTGCAGCTTGAGGGTGGTCTGGGGTCTCGACTTATAGCTTTTGAGGGCGACAAAGGCGACATCCGCCCCCAGGTCAGCGAGCTCAGCACCCAGCCGCAGGACGGCGCCGGTGGTGTTGTCGTGGCGAAACCCGCCTGTGTCGGTGAAGATGGCGGCGTAGAGATTGGTGGCCGCCGCCGGGCTGATCGTGGCGCCCCAGGCGACCAGGGTCCGGTAGATGATCACTCCCGTGGCGGCGGCTTGGCGGTCGACCACACTAAGGTCACCGAAGCCTTCATTGCTGGCGTGGTGATCGAAGAGGATCGTGAGCGGCGCCGCCTCAAGTCTGGGCCGCAGATTGCCAAAGCGACTCGGGCTGCCAGCATCGAACGCCACCGCCACCGCGCCCGGCGGGGCGGGGAACTGGTTGACGGCCGAGTACCCCGGCAGGTAGGCGAGGTTCAGGGGCAGCGGATCCGGCACCCAGACATAGGCCCGCTTGCCCAGGCCGGTGAGGTGGTCGGCAAACGCCAGCGCCGAGCCCAGAGAGTCGGCGTCGGCATCCTTGTGAGCGACACACAGGAAGTCGGTTTCGCGGTCCACCACGGTCCGGATCTGAGCCAGCTCATCACTCACCGGAGGGGCTCCGACCGGGCGGCGCGGAGTCGATCTCGCGGAGGATGGTGTTCACCCGCACCCCGTAGGCGATCGAGTCGTCCAGGCGGAACTCCAACTGGGGAACCCGGCGCAAGTTCTCCAGCCGCTCCCCCAGCAGGTGCCGCAGGAATCCCCGCATCTGCTGCAGGGTCTTGAGGGCGGTCGCCCGGGCGGCGTCGTCCCCCAGCGAGCTGAACTTAACCTTGGCCGACGACAGATCGGAGGCGCAGTCCACGGAGACCACCGTCACCATGGTCAGGCGGGGATCCTTGACGTCCCGGGAGAGGGCCAGGGCCAGCTCCTGCTGGAGCTGGGCGTTGAGACGCTCTAGGCGATGGGGATTGTTGCCATCCCTGGTCACGCGCTCAGGCCCCGCAGCCACCCGGTCAGCGGTTGCGCTGCTGCACCACATAGCACTCGAGAATGTCCCCTTCCGCAAAGTCCTGATAGGCGCCCAGGTCGATCCCACACTCATAGCCCTGGGCCACCTCGCGCACGTCGTCCTTGAACCGGCGCAGCGACTCCACCTTGGCGCGCTGAATCTCCCTGCCGTCCCGGAGCACAACGACCAAAGAGCCACGACTGATCTTGCCGTCGGTGACCTGGCTGCCGGCGATCACGCCACTGCGCGGGACCCTGATCCGAGCCTTCACCTCCGCCCGGCCCTCGAACACCTCTTCAAAGGTGGGCTCGTGCAGGCCCCGAATCGCCTTCTCAATGTCGTCGGTGATCTGGTAGACGACGTCGTAGGTGCGGATGTCGATCCCCTGGTTGTCGGCGGCGGCTCGCGCGTTCGGCTCCGGGCGAACGTTGAACCCGATCACGATCGCGTTGGCGGCGGCGGCCAGGTCGACGTCGGTCTCCGTGATCGGACCCACCCCCTCGTAGACCAGGCGCAGCCGGACCAGGGGGTCGGCGAATTTGAGCAGGGAACCGCGCAGCGCCTCGACCGCCCCTTGGGTGTCCGCCTTGACCACCAGGTCGAGGTCACGGACCTCCTGGTCGCTCTGGCGGCTGAGCTCCGCCAGGCTGACCTTGGGCGCCTCGGAGTGGCCGGCCCGGTGGGCGAGCAGGTTGGCCTCCGCCCTCACTCTGGCCTCCTTCTCCGAGCCCACCACCAGCAGCCGGTCACCAGCGGTCGCCACCTCCGCCAGGCCGACCACCTGGGCGGGAAGACCAGGGCCGCAGCTCTCAATCCGCTGCCCCTTGTCGTCGTAGAGGGCGCGCACCCGGCCGGAGATGGAGCCGATCACGAAGTCGCTCTGCACCTTCAGGGTGCCCTCTTGGACCAGCACGGCGGCGACCGGACCGCGGCCCCTGTCCATCTGCGAGTCGATGACCGTTGCCTCCGCAGGGCGGTTGGGGTTGGCACGAGGGTCGCTCAGGTCTGTCACCAGCAGGATCATCTCCAGCAGGTGGTCGACCCCATCTCCGGTCTTGGCCGACACCGGGACGCAGACCACGTCACCGCCGAACTCCTCCACCACCACGCCCTTCTCCGCAAGCTGCTGCTTCACCCGGTCCGGGTTGGCGTCCTCCAGGTCAACCTTGTTGATCGCCACCAGGATCGGGACACCGGCGTTGCGGACGTGCTGGATCGCCTCGGTGGTTTGGGGCATGACTCCGTCGTTGGCCGCCACCACCAGCACCGCCAGGTCGGTGATGTTGGCGCCGCGGGCGCGCATGGCCGTGAACGCCTCGTGGCCCGGAGTGTCGATGAAGGTGATCTGTCGTTCGTCCCTGGTCACCACCGAGGCGCCTATGCTCTGGGTGATCCCGCCCGCCTCCTTGGAGGCGACGTCGGACTGCCGGATGGCGTCCAGCAAGCTGGTCTTGCCGTGGTCGACATGGCCGAGCACGGTCACCACCGGCGGCCGGGGCCGAAGCTGGCCGGAGGCGCTGTCAGACTTGAACTGCTCGCGATCGGAGAACCGTTCGACCAGCTCGCTGGCAGCTTCGCCCGGAGCAGCCAACTCCACCTCCAACTGCTCGGCCACCAGGCGGGCGGTGCCAAGGTCAAGGGATTGGTTTATGGTGGCCAGGATCCGGTGCTGAAGCAGGATCTTGGACACCTCGGCAGGCGCCACGCCCAAGGCTTCCGCGAAGGACTTGACGGTGAGGTTCTCGGGCAGCTCGACCAGCTTGACCTTGGCTATCAGCGTTCCTCCTCAGTGATGCCGTGCACGGCTACCCCGGGACCCGGGGGCGGATTGGAGATCATACCCGCCAGAGTCCCGGTCAGGGCGGTCTGATCGGCCGCTGCGAGGTATGGCCCCAGGCCGTGCCGCGGGCCGCGCCGCTTCACGACCGCCTGCCAGCAATCCATCTTGGCACAGATGTAGGCTCCCCGTCCTGGACCCCTGAAACCAGCCGGATCGATGACCACCACCCCGACGCTCACCCGGAAGCGCACCAGATCGCCCTGGGGAAGTCGGCGCCGACAGCCCAGGCAGGTCCGCAGGGGCACTCGGCGTGGCGCCGAAGGCCTGTTGCTCACACTCGGGTGGGAACTTCGGACCCGGCCGCGTGGATGTCGATCCGCCAGCCGGTCAGCCTGGCCGCCAGACGCGCATTCTGGCCCTCCCGGCCGATCGCGAGGGAGAGCACATCCGGGGCCACCGTCACCGTGGCGCGGCGGGACTCCTGGTCGATACGCACGGCCAGCACCGGGGCTGGCGCCAGCGCCCTGGCCACATAGATGGCGGGGTCGTCCGACCACTCCACGACGTCGACCTTCTCCCCGGCCAGGAGCGCCACCACAGCGCGTATCCTCACCCCGCGCACGCCGATGCAGGCTCCCTTGGCATCCACCTCATCGCGCAGGGACTCGACCGCCACCTTGGCTCGCTCGCCCGGGTCCCTGGTCACGGAACGCAGCGCCAGAGTCCCCTCACCCAGCTCGGGGACCTCCGACTCCAGCAGCCGGCGCAATAGCAGAGGGCTGGTCCGCGAAGCCCGCACCTGAAGATATTCCGCGCCTCCGCCGAGCTTTGATTCCAACAGCACAACCTTGAGATGCTGGCCCCGCTGAAGCCTCTCTTTGGGAATCTGCTCCTCTCGAGCCAACACCGCTTGCAGAGCTCCGGCCCGCAAGTACCAGGTTCCCTCGTCGGAGCGCTCCACGATGCTGTCCACGAGCTGGCCCCGATGCTCCTCGGCCTCCCCCACCAGCTGCCGCTGCTGGGCCTCCTTGAGCAAGCGGCCCAGCCTTACCTGGGCCAAATGCGCCGCCCGGCTCTGGACCGGCCCGGGTAGCTCGATGGGACGGCGCAGCTGGTCTCCGGCCTCAAGGTTCGGGTCCACCGCCAGGGCCTCCGCCAGGGTGGCCTGAGAGCTGTTCGCGGCCGCGCCCGCCACCACCTGCTGGATCACCTCGACCAGGAGCCGCCCGGTCTCGGGCTCCAACGCCACCGTCAAGGGGGGCGACACCAGTTCGACCGCCGCCCAGGCGTCTCTGACGGCCTCGGCCACCACCTCGATCAGCTCCTCGGAGGAAAGGCCGGAGCGTTCCTGAATCTGGCGCAACGACTGACCCAGGTCGAGGACCGGACGCTGGCTTCGCGAAGCGGGACTGGAGGCGCGGCTCACAGATCCACCACCACCTGGGCCGCGACCACCTCATGGCGCAGCACCAGCACCGGTACCAACCGCCCGCCGCGGTGGCGTCGGATCTCCAGCTGAAGGTCCTCGCGCCCGACCGCTGTGAGCCGCCCCTCCAGCACAGTGTGGGTATCACCCTGCTCCAGGGTCAGGCGGACCCGGTGGCCGAGGGCGGCCAGGTATTCCGCCTCGGAGAGCAGCTCACGTTCGGCGCCCGGGGACGACACCTCCAGCGAGTAGGCGCCCGGCAGCAAGTCCTCGTGGCGGTCGAGGACCTCCGAGACCGCCTCGCTCGCAGTTCCGCAGTCGTCGATGGTCACCCCTCCCGGCCGGTCCACTGTGAGGCGGAGAACAGAACCCCGGCGGCCGGGATGCCAGCTCACCTGGAGCAATGAGAATCCCAGCCTGGCCAGGATCGGCTCCACCATCCGTTGCACCACCTGCTCCGGGGCGCTCTCAGGCATTGTCTGTCGGCCCGCCCATGACGTTCGCTTCGCGACGGCCACAACCTCGCCCGAGCGAAGCCGGCTGGCCACCTCCAGGAGCTGATTCTACGGGCCGCTCGAGAGCCGCGATCAGTTGCGAGTGGCCGCGATCGCGGCCGCCGGGGCCCCCCCGCTCCGGCGCAACGAGGCGCGCCGGTCCAGCTGCCGCCAGGCCGTCAGCAAGGTGGCGGCGTTGAAGATCGAGGAGTAGGTACCCGACGCGATCCCGATCAGGAGCGCCAGCACGAAGCCCTGAATCGAGGCGCCCCCCATCAGCACCAGCGTGAGCAACACGAAGATCACCGTCAAGGACGTGTTCAGCGACCTGGTCATGGTCTGGGCGATGGAGAGGTTGGCAACCTGGTCGAACGACATCCGGGGGCCCTGGATCCGTAGGTTCTCCCGGATCCGGTCGAACACCACGATGGTGTCATGCACCGAGAAGGCCACCACCGTCAGCGCCGCCGCCACGAACAGAGTATCGACCGACCCCAATTGGCTGAAGTGGCCCAGGATGGCCCACAACCCCACCAGCACGAAAACGTCGTGGAGCAGCGCCGCCATCGCGGTGAGGGCGAAACGGCGCGCGGCGATGACCGTCTTGGAGAAGCGGAAGCCGAGGTAGGCGGAGATCAGGGCGGCCGAGATTATCACCAGGAACACGGAGCTGACCACCAGGCCGCTGGCGATGGTCGGACCCACCGTGCTCTCGTTCAGGTTCAGGCTGCCGGCCTTGTTCTTGGTGATCCCGAAGTGCTGGTCGAGCGCCTGGTTGATGCTGCTCAACTCCGACGCCGGGATCGGCTGGGTGGTCACGCTGTAGTAGTGGTTGGCCTCGGCCAGAACCTGGGGATGACTGGGCCGGTAGGTGTCGCTGACCACCCGCTGGACGGCGGCGACGGTTGTCGGCTGGCGGAGCTGGACCGAGAGGGTGTCCCCGCCGGTGAAGTCGATCCCGAGATTGAAGCCGGCCACCAGGATGGTGATGATCCCGGGCACGATCACGATCAGCGAGGCGGCGAAGTACCAGTTGCGGTGGCTCACCACGTCGAAGCGACTACCGCTCCTGAACTGACTGGCGAGCCGGTCGGCGGGCAGGATCCGGGTGTAGAGGGTGGGTCGCTTGGCGAAGGCGAACCAGCGCTGCACGTAGTGAAGCAGGGAGTGGGTGATCACGATCGCGGAGAACATGCTCACGGCCACCCCGATGAAGAGGGTGAGGGCAAAGCCCTGCACGTCCGAGGCACCGAAGAAGAAGAGGACGGTGCAGGTGATCATGGTGGCAATGTTGGAGTCGCGGATGGCCGGCCAGGCTCGCCGGAAGCCGTACTCGACCGCCAGCTCGAGAGGGCGTCCCTGGCGCAGTTCCTCCTTGGTTCTTTCGAATATGAGCACGTTGGCGTCGACCGCCATGCCCACGCTGAGGATGAATCCCGCCAGCCCCGGCAGGGTGATCACCACCGGGATCAGTTCATAGATGGCGAGCACGATGAGGGCGTAGCAGACCAGGGCGATGCTCGCGACCAGACCTGGGAAGCGGTAATAGATCAACATGAACAGGATCACCAGGGCCAGACCCAGGGCACCCGCCTTGACGCTCTGGGAGACCGACTGCTGGCCCAGCGTGGCGGAGACAGTGGTCGACTGCAGGACCCCGATCTGAGCCGGCAGAGAGCCGGCGTTGATGGCATCGACCAGCTGCTGGGCCGAGTTGAAGGTGAAGTTGCCGGTGATCTGAGTCTGGTTGCTGCTGGGCCCGTCGACCACCGGCGCGGTCAGGACCTGGTTGTCCAGGAAGATCGCCACCTGCGCCGAGGGCGGGGCGTTGACGCTGGAGCCGCCCGAGCCCGAGGTGCTGCAGCCGGGGTTCTGCTCACAGGCCTTGGTGGTCACCCGGCTCCAGACCGCGGCCCCCTGGCTGTTGAAGTTCAGGTCGACGGCGTACCCGCCGCCGGGGTTCGATCCCACCGAGGAGCTGGCCACGTCCGACGAGGGCAGGTTCTGGATGATCTTCCAGTGGTAGGCGACCCCGGTGCTCGACACCGGATAGAAGGCCGGGTTGTTGAACTGGCAGGTGGACTTGGCGTGACCGGCCGGGAAGCAGTCGCTGGGCACCAGCTGGTTCTGGTCGATACAGGTCTGAGTTGTGCACGTACCAGGGGACCCGTTCACGGTGGGCTTGCCGGCAACGGCCACCGCGAAGTGCAGCTGCGAGGTCTTACCCAGGGTCGCCAGTGCCTGGCTGATCCCCACTCCTGGCAGCTGGACCAGGATCTCATTGCTGCCCTGGGCCTGCACCTGGGTATCGGCCACACCCAGGGCGTTGACCCGCCGCGAGATGATGGTCAGGGTCGCTGCCTGCGCCTCGCTCATGGTTTTGCCCTTGGGCAGGCCGGTGCGACAGCCTATTCCCACCGGATTGTTCGGGCCCTGACAGATGGCGAGGGTGAGCGACGTCCCGCCCTGAAGGTCCAGCCCCTTGTGGATGTAGGGCTGCGTCCCGAGCAGGCTGGGATGGCTGTTGTTGGGATAGCTGGCGGTCGGGCTGGTGTGCCGGACGGCCACGTTGTAGATCTGGTTGTAGCCGTCCACCACGATCGCAGCCAGCACCAGCACCACCACGGTGACCAGCCACCAGCGGTTAATCCTGATCATCTGCCGGGGGTGAGGCGAATTGAGGCATATGGCATTGAGGAGTCCTGATTTTAGGGGACCGGGCGCCCCGGGCTGGGAAACGAGGCTGCGGCAGCTGGATCCTGGGATCCTGCGGTCAGCCCGCGGACGCGATCCCCGATCATCGACGTCAGTTCACCCGCCACGATCGCGGCCCGCGCCTCCGCCATCATGGTCCCCAGATGGTGGAGGTTGTGGAGGCTCATCAGGTGGTGAGCCAGGATCTCGCCAGCCAGGTGCAGGTGCCTCAGATAGGCGCGTGAGAATCGCCCGCAGGCGGGGCACTCGCAGCCCGGCTCGAGCGGCAGGGGATCGGTCCGATACTGGCCCCGGCGCAAGGCCAGACGCCCGCTGCGGGTCAGCGCGGTGCCGGTGCGCGCGAGCCGGGTCGGTAGCACGCAGTCGAACATGTCCACTCCCTGGGAGATGGCGGTCAGCAGTTCCAGATCGGATCCCAACCCCATGAGGTAACGGGGGACCTCGGCGGGAAGACAGTCAATGCAGGCTTCGATGGCGGCGAAGCGAACCGGGGCCGGCTCACCCAAGACCAAACCCCCTATGGCCACGCCGTCAAAGCCGAGCTCCCCAATCCTGAGGGCGGACTCACGGCGCTGCTCGACTTCGAAGCCTCCCTGGACGATCCCGAACACCAAGCTGGACCCGGCGTCCACCTGGCGGCTTCGCTCCGCCCACAGATGGGTTCGTCGGGTGGCCGCCTGAGCCAGCTCCCGGCTGGAGCCGAAGGCGACCGGGTGGTCCAGCACCATGGCCACGTCAACCCCGAGCCGGACCTCACCGGACACCACCTGCTCCGGAGTCAAGCGGACCTGGCTGCCGTCATAGGGCGACCTGAGGGTGACCCCATCGTCGTCAAATTCCACCAGGTGGTCGAGGCTGACCATCTGGTAGCCGCCACTGTCGGTCAGGATCGACCCCGACCAGCCCATGAACTTGTGGAGGCCCCCCAACTGCTCGATCAGGTCGACTCCGGGCCTGAGCGCCAGGTGGTAGAAGTTGGCCAGCAGCATGTCGGCCCCGGCCCGAGCGACCTCGTCGGGGTGGCATGCCTTGACTGACCCATGGGTGCCCACCGGCATGAACGCAGGTGTCTGCACCTGGCCGTGGGCGGTCTCGAGGACGCCCCTCCGGGCCGCCCCGGCCCGCGCCAGAATCCGGAACCGAGGTGATGGCAGGCTCAAGCCGCCCAGCCAAACATGCAGTCCCCGAAGCTGAGGAACCGGTAGCCCCGGGCCAGCGCATGGGCGTAGGCAGCCCGTACCCGCGCCCCCCCGAAGAACGCCGACACCAATACCAGCAGTGACGAGCGCGGCTGATGGAAGTTGGTGAGCAGGCCATCCACCACCTGGAACCTGCTGCCCGGTCGCAGGTACAGCTCGGTCTCTCCGGCTTGGGCCAAAACCCCCCCTCGCCCGTCGGGACAGGACTCCAGACAGCGCACCACGGTGGTACCCACCGCGACCACCCTACCTCCCCGAGCCCGAGCCCGCACGATCTGGGCGGCGGCCTCAGGACCGATCCGAAATCGCTCCCGATGCATCTGATGGGCCTCGATCGAAACCTCTCGGATCGGCGAGAACGTGGCCAGGCCAACCTCCAGCCGGACGCTGCAGATCCCAATCTCACGGCTGTCCAGCTCGGCCAAGAGAGCCCGGGTGAGGTGCAGGCCAGCGGTGGGCGCCGCCGCCGAGAGCGGGGGACCGGCGGAGTAGACCGTCTGATAGCGCTCGGGATCCGCCAGGGGTTGGCGAATGTAGGGGGGCAGCGGCAGCTCGCCGACCGCATTGAGGTCGATGCCCGGCTCAGCCTCAACCACCACCACCCGACCCCCTGGGTGCGCCGGCCAGGGGGCGACCAGCTGAGCTCGCCAACCGGGACCGGTGACCGTGTCCCCGAGCTGGAGCCGACGGGCTGGTCGGACCAAGGCCAGGTGGCGTCCCGGGCCGAGCTCCGACACCAGCAGGATCTCGGCCGCGCGGCCGCCGGCCCGACCCCGCAAGCGGGCGGCCCGCACCCTGGTGTCATTCACCACCACGCAGTCTCCGGGGCGAAGCAGCGCTGGAAGCCCCCGGACCCGGTCGTCCACCGGGTCGCCACCGTCGCCCAGAACCAGCATCCGGCTGGAGGAGCGATCCGCGAGCGGCTGCTGCGCGATGGCCCCCGGCGGCAACCGGTAGTCGAACAGGTCGGTCGGGGTCGCGCTCAGCTCAGGACTCGTTCGCAAAGAGTGGGCCCTGCTCCTCGGAGGGACTGCCAGCCAACTCCTGCGGCACCTCCAAACGAAGGTGGCGGTAGGCCCCTTCCGTCGCCATCCGCCCCCGGGGAGTCCGCTTCAACATCCCCAACTGCAGCAGGTACGGCTCGATGACCTCCTCAATTGTCTGGGGCTCCTCCGACAGGGCGGCTCCCAAGGTGCTGAGGCCGACCGGGCCGCCTCGGAACTGCTGGCAGACGAGCCTCAGCAGGCGCCGGTCCGACTCCACCAGACCGATCTCGTCCACCTTGAGAAGGTCGAGGGCCTCCTGGGTCATCCGAACCGTGACCGCACCGTCGCCCCGCACCTGGGAATAGTCCCTGACCCGGCGCAGCAGTCGGTTGGCCACCCGGGGCGTCCCTCGGGAGCGCGTGGAGATCAGGTCCAGGGCGGCATCCTCGGCGTCGACCGCCAGCAGGCGAGCGGAACGATCGACGATCTGGCGAAGTTCGTGGTGCTGGTAGAAGTCGAGCCGGAAGATGGCGCCGAAGCGGTCCCGCAGCGGTGCCGAGAGCATCCCCTCCCTGGTGGTGGCTCCAATCACGGTAAATCGCTGCAGAGCCAGCCGGATGGTCTGAGCCCCGGCCCCCTTGCCGGAGACGAAGTCGAAGGCGAATTCCTCCATGGCCGGGTACAGGCTCTCCTCGACCGCGCGCTGCAGCCGATGGACCTCATCAATGAAGAGGATGTCGCCGTCGCCAAGGCTGGTGAGAAGGCTGGCCAGGGCGCCCTGGAACTCGATGGCGGGGCCGCTGGTAACTCGCAAGTTCACCCCTCTCTCGGCCGCCACGATGTTGGCCAAGGTGGTCTTGCCGAGCCCGGGAGGGCCACAGAGCAGCACGTGCTCGACTGGTTCCGAGCGGATGCGAGAAGCCTGCACCAGGATCTCAAGCTGCTCCTTGACCTGCTCCTGACCGACGAACTCCCCAAGCCGGTGCGGACGCAGCTGGCGATCGACGTCGGGCTCATCCGCAACCGCAGTCAGCACCTGATCGGAGTCAAGCACCGCCAACACCCCTGGCGTTCGGACCAAGCCTGCGCAGCGAGCCGGTGACCACTGCCTCGATGGTCCGCCCACCTTCTGGGTCCGCGGCCGTGGTGCCCGGTCCCGCGAGTTCCAGAGCCACCGCCCGGCGGGCGTCGCTCGGGGAGAACCCGAGCGCGGTGAGCGCCTCCACCGCGCGCTCGCCGATCCCTGTTGAGGGCAGTGACACGGACGCCCAACCAGGCTCCGCCAGGCCGTCGACCCGCCCCTTGAGCTCGAGCACGATCCGCCGGGCCGTCTTGGCGCCGATGCCTGGCACCGCCGCCAGCAAATCGTAGTTCTCGGCCACGATCGCCTCCACCAGCACCTGCCACTCGGACCTGGAGAGGATGGCCAGGGCCGCCTTGGGCCCGATCCGCTCCACCCCCAGCAGGTAGCGGAAACAGGCCAGCTCCTCAGCGTTGACGAACCCGTACAGGGATATGGCATCCTCCCGGACCACGGTGTGCACATGGAGGGAGACTTCCTGGCGCTCACCCTGCAAGGCAGCGGCCGTCCGGGCGTGGACGAAGACCTGATAGCCCACCCCGGCCACGTCGATCACCGCCCACTCCTCCTCCACCCGGAGCACGCGGCCCCTCAGGGAGGCGATCAACGGGAGGCCCCGGCCACCGCCCTCCGAAGCCCGACCGCGTGCTGGTGGCAGATTCCCACGGCACAGGCGTCGGTGAGGTCGTCCGGGCCCTCTGGGATCCGGTCCCGGAGGATCATCTGGACCATCCGCGCCACCTGGCGCTTGTCCGCGGATCCGCTGCCGGTGACCGCCTGCTTCACTTCTGCAGGGGTGTATTCGGCGATCTCGATCCCCGCCTTGGCGATGCCGCAGACCAGGACCCCGCGGGCCTGGCTGACCGCCATCGCGGTGGTGGTGTTGCGACTGAAAAAGAGCCGCTCGATGGCGACCGTCTCCGGCGAGGCTGCCGCCAGCAGGGAGCCCAGACTCTCCCAAAGCATCAGCAGCCGACGTCCCTGCTGGGCTCCCGCCGGGGTTCGCCAGCAGCCTGCGTCACGCAGGCGCAGGCAACCCCGCTCGCCTTCCACCAACGCCCAGCCGGTCAGAGCCAGGCCGGGATCCAGCCCCAGGACCAGCAAGCGATCTCCTCACTACTACCGCGAGATGGGCGCACGAGCCGCTCAGACCTCTGCCAGCACGTCGTCGGGGAACACCGCGTTGCAGTGGACCTCACTCACGTCGTCATCTTCCTCAAGAGCCTCGAGCAGGCGGACCACCGCGGCCGCGTGCTTGTCGTCAACCTCGACGGTGTTGGTGGGCTGCATGGTCACCTCGGCACGGTCCACCTGGTGGCCCGCCTCGGTCAACGCCTGACGCAGCGCCTCCAGTCTCTCCGGGGCCACGTACGCCTCGACCTCGCCGGCCTCAATCTGGACATCGTCCGCGCCCAGCTCGATTGCCACCAGGGCCAGGGACTCGGGGTCCTCCTTGCCCGGGTTGACCGCGATCAGGCCCGTGCGATTGAACATCCAGCCCACCGAGTTGGCCTCCCCCAGACTGCCGCCGGAGCGGGCGAACAGGTTGCGGATCCCGGCCACGGTGCGATTGCGGTTGTCCGTGAGCGCATCCACGAGCACCGCCACACCGCCCGGGCCGTAGCCCTCGTAGCGGACCTCCTCGATGGCGGCTCCCTGGAGCTCCCCGGTGCCTCGCTTGATGGCTCGATCAATATTGTCCGCCGGCATGTTGACCTCACGAGCCTTCTGCATCGCCAGGCGGAGCCGAAAGTTGCTAGTGGGGTCTGGACCGGCCTCGCGGGCGGCCACTGTGATCTCGCTGGCCACCTTGGTGAAGGTCTGGCCCTTGCGGGCGTCCACGACCGCCTTCTTGTGCTTTATCCCTGCCCACTTGGAATGCCCAGACACGGCCTACCTCCGCTGAAAACCACCGCCCGGAGACGGTTCCCACGTCAGAACATACATTCTGCGCTAATCCGACGCCACCGTCACCCAAGGTTAGCAGTCGCACAAGACGACATCGCCTGTGGGAATGGCGGCCTCAGCCCACCCGCAGCCGCACCACCCGGCGCGGCCCGACTCTAAGAACACTGGATTCGTGGTAGCTCACGAGCGCCGACCAGTCCTCCAGCACCGCCTCATCGAGGCGAACTCCACGACCCTTCACCAAGCGGGCCGCTTCGCTCCGAGACTGTGACATCCCAGCCGCCACCAGGAGGTCCCGGACGTCCATCGGGCCCGGACCCACCGTGACCTCCTCCACTCGGTCGGGAAGCTGCTTATCCCGATGCACCCGCAGGAACTCCGCCTCAGCCGCCAGCGCCGCCGCCTGGCCATGGAACTGTCCAACCACCCGAACCGCCATCTCCGCCTTCAGGGCCCGGGGATGGACCGTGCCCGCCTCCAAGCCGCGTCCAAGTTCGGTGAGCTCCTCTGGCTCGGCATCCGTGAGCAGCTCCAGGTAGCGCAGGATGAGCTGGTCTGGGATCGACATCAGCTGCCCGTACTGTTGCTGGGGCGAGTCCGCCACCGCCACCGCGTTGCCCAGCGACTTGCTCATCTTGCGCTCGCCGTCCAAACCCACCAGGAGCGGCACGGTGACCACGTCCTGCAACGGTTGGCCATAGGCGGCCTGAACCTCCCTGCCCCGGAGCAGGTTGAAGAGCTGATCCGTCCCACCCAACTCGACGTCGGCCTGGACCGCGACCGAGTCGTAACCCTGGAGGAGTGGATAGAAGAGTTCATGGACCCCGATCGCCTGTTCCTGGCGCATCCGCTGCTCGAAATCGGACCGCTGCAGGAGCTGGGCGACAGTCGCGGTCCGGGCCAGGGTGAGCATGCTATCCAGCCCGAACCCCTCGTACCATTCGCTCTGGCGCCGGACCTCCACCCGCTCTCGGTCTAGGATGCTGAAGAGTTGATCCAGGTAGGTGGTGGCGTTGGCATCCACCTCCTCAGTCGTCAGCTGAGGACGGGTCGCCGACCTCCCAGTCGGATCTCCAATCCTCGCTGTGTAGTCGCCGATGATCAGCACCGGCAGGTGACCGCTGAGTTGCCAGCGGCGTAGCAACCGCATGGGCACGGTGTGGCCAAGATGGAGGTCGGGAGCGCTGGGGTCGACCCCGAACTTGATCCGCAGCGCCTCCCCGCGGTTGAGCCGCGCCTCCAGATGGCGCCGGTCGACACAGTCGACAACCCCCCGGAGAAGGCTGGCAGCTGGCGTGGGCTCCCGGGACTGGCTCTGGGAAGTTGTCATCTGAGTCTGAGAGGGTACTGCACCGACCGCTTCGCCAACGAAGGGCCGGGGCGAAGCCACCACGCCCGGATCTCAGGGCCGGCCCGCGCTGGCTGGGGAGGCCAGATCGGGTTCACAGCCGGCGACGGCCCGGCACCTCCCGGGACGGGGAATCCGCCGATCTTGTCTGGGGGTGCGATAGACTGGCGGCACCGGCTTGAGCCGCCAGGGGCCCGCCGGCGATTGGACCGAGGATGCCGGCTCCAGCCCCACCCGCCCCCCGCAGGAGGAGGCGACCAGTGCAAATCGTGGTCATCGAGACTCCCGAGTTGGGGGATCGGAGCTACCTGGTGCACGCTGGCGGGGCCGGTTTCGTGGTCGACCCCCAGCGCGACATCGACCGCATGCTGAGCGCTATCGAGAGCGCAGGGGTACGCCTCAGCCACGTTTTCGAGACCCACATCCACAACGACTACGTCAGCGGGGGGCTGGCCCTGTCCGCCGCCACCGGCGCCCACTACGTCGTGGCCGGAGCCGACCAGGTTCACTTCCCCAGGGTCCCCGCCGGAGATGGCAGCCAGTTCCAATCCGGCCAGCTGACGGTGGCCGCCCTGCACACCCCCGGGCACACTCCCAACCACCTCGCGTACGTGGTCACGGAGGGGGGCCGCCAGGAGGCGGTGTTCACAGGCGGGTCGCTGCTGTATGGCACAGTCGGCCGCACCGACCTCATCTCGCCCGAGTCAACCGAGGAGCTGACCCGGAGCCAGTTCCGGTCCACGCGAAGGCTGTTGGCCTCACTCCCCGGTGACACCAGGGTGATGCCCACCCACGGGTTTGGTAGCTTCTGCGCCTCCGGCGGCACCGCCACCGGCCGGGGAGGAGACATCGCCCAGGAGCGGCTCCGGAATCTGGCCGGCACAATCGGCGACGAGACTCAGTTTGTGACCACGGTGAGCAGCGGCCTGGGGCCGTATCCGAGCTATTACAGGCACATGGCCCCGCTCAATCGACATGGTCCCAGTGCCTTTTTGGCTCCGCCCCATGGCGGAAGCGCCAGCCCAGCGCTGATCCGGCAGCGGCTCTCCGAGCGCGCCTGGGTGATCGACACCCGGCCCAGAAGGACCTTCGCCGGCGCTCATCTGGAGGGCACCGTGAGCATGGAGCTGGACGACAGCTTCACCACTTACGTGGGTTGGCTGGCGCCGTTCGACTCCCCCATCATGCTTTTGGCCGACCGCCCCCAGGACTTCGTGCTGGCGAAGCGCAACCTGGCCCGCATCGGGATGGACCAAATTGAGGGCAACAGCTCCGGCGTAGACCGGCTGAGCGGCCAGTTTCCGATCCGCTCCTATCCCGTCGTCGCCTTTCGCGAACTCCAACTCCCGCTTGCCGACGGAGCCTTCGTTCTCGATGTCAGGCAGCCGGACGAGTGGCGCGCCGGCCACCTCAGGGGGGCCCACCACCTGCCCCTGCAGGATCTGCCAACCCATCTGGGAGAGTTGCCCCACGAACCGATCTGGGTGCACTGCGGGGTCGGGTTTCGCGCCAGCGTGGCCGCCAGTCTGATTGATCGCGCCGGTCTGGAGGTGGTCCTGGTCGATGACGACTTCGACCGGGCGCGCGCCGCCGGACTTCCCGTGGTCATCTGAAACCAACGCCGTCCGGCCGTTACTGAATTGGCTCTTGACACGCTGAACTGGAGCAGTGCTACGCTGCAGCCACGTTATCGGCTCAGACGGAGGTTTCCATCATGAGAGCCGTTTGGACTCGGTTAAGGCACACTAGGGCGGAGTGATCGGCCCCCCGGGGCCTGTCAGCGACGGACAGCGGTTCGCCGCTTTGGGTAGTGGCCCCGGTACCGGGCAACTCACCATCTGAATTGAGTCCGGCCTATCCGCTGGACGCGGTGCTGAAGCACCCGCACGAACTTTGAGCGAGCCCTAAGGGGCTCGCTCTTTTGTTGTCGAAACTCATAGCTTGCCGGGCTCCCGCCGGCCCGGCAATATCCGAAAACGCCATGGCGTCGGGTCGCGCACACCGACTCTGGGCCCGACAACCACCTCCACGCCCCGGTCCAGGCGGCCGCGTTCCAGCCAGATCTCACCAGTGATCGGGGCGCACAGGTCGATGCCATTCTGAGCGGCGCCAATGTTGAGGGCTCGACAGAACCTGGCGGGACCGTCAAGGCGCCGGCCCAGCGCCAGGTCCGGCAGGGCGCCCCGCACCAGCACCGCGGCCGCGGTGCCCTCCGCGCCGGTGACGATGTTGAAGCAGTAGTGCATCCCGTAAACGAAGTACACGTAGGCGCTTCCGGGGATCCCGAACATGGCCAGGTTCCGGGCGGTTGGGCCCCGGTGCGCATGCGAGGCTGGGTCCTCCCGGCCGAGATAGGCCTCAGTCTCGCAGAGCTGAACCCGCCACAGCCCGGTCGAGTGGCGACGGACCAGCCACGAACCCAGCAGTGCGCGCGCCACCACCGGGCTGGGGCGGGTGAAGAAGGATCGGTCCAGCGGCCGGCGAGCGCGGCCGCTGCTGGGGGCCTGGGGCCCCGCCGACGTCACCGCAGCTCGGCGGCGACGCGCTCCCGCAGGCAGGTCAGCACCCGCTGCCTCGTGACCTCGCCATCATGGCCGGTCAGGGTCCGCTCGGGATCGCGCAGTCGGAGCCGGAAGGTCCAGCCCTTACGGCCGGCCAGGACCTGGCTCCCCTGATATTGGTCGAGGAGCCAGATCCGCTCCAGCCAGGGAATGGCCCGCTCGTGGACGGCGGCCAGCGCCTCGCCCAGCAGGGCCCGCTCCGGAACCGTCACGGCCAGGTCAAGTACCAGAGCCGGCGTCCGGGTCAGGGCGGGAGCCAGGCTGGGCCGTCCGCCGGGAACCAGCCAGCCGTCCGTGCGCAACTCAGCGGCGACCACCCTACCCCTCAGTTCCAGCTGGGCCAGGGCCTTTGGCGACAGCTCTCCGAGCACGCCCCAGGTCTGTCCGCCACTCCAGATCTCCGCACAGCGGAAGGGGTGAAAGCCGGAGTGCTCGGCCGGGCGGAACTCGGTCTCGCCAAGACTGAGCCGTTCGCCCAGGCCCTGACAGACCCGGAGCAGGTGCAACAGCCTCTCCGCGCTCCCGTCCGGGTCGGGCTCCACGTCCTGATCCACAAGTGCCAGCAGCTCGGGCTCCTCCGGCCTCGCCCCATCGACCCTCCAGAAGACCCGCCCCTGTTCGAAGAGCCGCACTCGGTCTCGGCCCCGAGCCTGGTTGAGCTGGCAGGAGCTGAGCAAGCCAGGCAGCAGGCTGGATCGGAGCGCTCCCAGCTGGGTCGAGAGCGGGTTGGCCAGGGCCAGGTCGGTCCGACCCGTGCCCAAGCCGCGCACCGGGCTCACCAGGTCAGATGGCACCAGGCTGCCCGTAATGCACTCGGTGTATCCGGCGCCGATGGCCAGATCAGCTGCCAGCCTGGCCGCCGGCGCGGTGGCCGCCCCAGCCCGAGGAGCCCGGCGCATGACCGGGATGGTGCCCGGGACCTCCTGGTAACCGATGATGCGCCCCACCTCCTCGACCAGGTCGACCGGCTCGCGCACGTCGGTCCGTACCGCTGGAGGGATCACTTCCAGATCCGGGCCCTCGGAACTGACTGTGAATTGAAGCCGGCGCAGGGCCGCCGCGGTCCGCTCAGGAGTGAGCGGCACTCCCAACAGGGACGAGATGCTGGCCGCCGCCACCCGGATCGGGCCGGCGGAGGCTGGCATGCGACCTGCCTCCACCGGTCCCGGCCGCAGCGTTCCCCCGATCTCGTCGGTGAGCAGGCGGGCAAACCTGAGGGCGCCGACCGGAGCCAGCTGAGGGGCTAGCAGGCGCTCGAATCGGGATGAGGCCTCGGTCCGAAGGCCCAGCCGTCTCGAGGTGCTGCGGACTGAGGTCCAGGCGAAGCTGGCCGCCTCCAGGACCAACTCCCGGGTACCCTCATGGACGGCCGAGTCCTGGCCCCCGATCACCCCGGCGATCGCCGTCGCCCGGTCCCCGGCGGTGATCAGAAGGGTGGCCGGGTCGAGCGCCCGGTCGACCCCGTCCAGGCACCGGAGCCGATCCCCGGCGCGGGCCTGGCGCACCCCCAGGCGAATATGGCCGCCGCCTGCTTGGAGCCGCTCCAGGTCGAACGTGTGTAGTGGCTGGCCGACATCCAGCAGCACGTAGTTGGCGACGTCCACGATCCCGGAGACGGAGCGCTGGCCCACCGCCTGCAACCGTCGCTGCATCCAGTGGGGAGCCGCCCGGTCGGGAATTCCGCCAAAGCCGTCGGCCCGGTAGAAGGGGCATACCGACTCGTCCTCGATCTCGACTGTGAGGGAGTTCAAGAGGGGCTGACCACTGCTCGCGACCGGGCGGAGGTCGGGCTCGCGCAGCGGGCGATCGAGCACCGCGGCCAGTTCTCGCGCCACCCCCCAATGGGAGAGACAGTCAGCCCGGTTGCTGAGGATCTCGAGCTCGTAGACCGTGTCCTCGGGATACAGATCGGAGAGTGGCAGGCCGGCCCCCGCGTTCGCCGGGGGCAGGAGCAGGATGCCTTCGTGGTCACTTCCCAGCCCCACCTCGTCGGCGGCGCAGAGCATGCCGTTGCTGACCACCCCGCGGATCTTTCGCCGGCCGATCTCCAGCCCGGATGGCAGGGTGGTCCCCGGCCTGGCCCAGGGCACCAGCGCACCCACGAACAGGTTGCCGGCCCCACAGACCACATCCTGCGGCTCCTCGTCACCGCCCCTGACCCGGGCCAGGAAGAGGTGGTCGCTCCCCTCCACCCTGGCCAGATCGACGACCTCCCCAACCACCACCTGATCCAGCCCTCGGCCAACGTCCAGGGTGCGCTCCACCTCGGTGCCGCTCATGGTCAGCAGCTCGGCGATCCGAACCGGTGCGATGTCCTCAAGCTCGAGGAAGTCTCCCAGCCAGTTGCGACTCACCCGCATCTCAGAATTGCTCCAGCAAACGCAGGTCGTTCTCGTAGAGCTCGCGAACGTCGGGCAGGCCGTAGCGGAGCACGGCGATCCTGTCAGGACCCATTCCGAACGCGAATCCACTGAACTGCTCGGGGTCCACCCCGCCATTGCGGAGCACCTGGGGATGGACCATCCCCGACCCCAGGATCTCCATCCAACCCTTGCCAAGGCAGCTGCGACAGCCTGATCCCTGGCAGATGCCACAGGCGACATCCGCCTCCAGACTGGGCTCCGTGTAAGGAAAGAAGCTGGCCCGCAGGCGGACCTTACGCTCCGGCCCAAACAGAGCCCGAAGCAGGTACTCCAAAGTGCCCTTGAGATCGCCAACGGTCACCCCCCGATCCACGCACAGTCCCTCGACCTGGTGGAAGACCGGGATGTGGGTGGGGTCTGGGTTGTCCCGCCGGGCGACCTTACCGGGAACGATGATCCGGAAGGGTGGCCGGCCGCTCAGCATGGTCCGCATCTGCACCGGTGAGGTGTGGGTCCGGAACAGCCAGGCGGCCTCCGCGCCGGCCAGATAAAAGGTGTCGTGGGTGTCCCGGGCGGGATGCTCGGGGGGCATGTTGAGGAGCTGGAAGTTGTGCAGGTCGTCCTCGATCTCGGGGCCTCGCACCGATTCGTAACCGAGTCGGGCCATGATGTCCTCGATCTCTCGCACCAGCCGAGCCACCGGATGCTGGTGGCCCCTGTCCAGGCCTGCTCCAGGATGGCTCAGGTCCAGCCACTCGCGCTCGGCGTCGGCCGCCCGGCCCCCCGACGCCAGCTCCAGCTGGCGCGTGTGCAGGGCCTGCTGGACCGTGGACTTGGCCAGGTTGAAGGCCCGGCCCAACTCGGCTCGACCGTCGCCATCCACCGTCGCCAGAGCCGCTGCCCCAGCCGTGATCAGGCCACCATGGCGCGCCATGTACTTGCGCCTGACCAGCTCCAGCTGATCCGGGTCGCTCGCCCCGGCGATTTCCTCCAGGGCCCCTCTCGTCAGCTCCTGGAGGTCGTCCCCGGTCACTTCGGGGTCACGGTCTCCCGGGCCACCGCGATCAGCTCCGCAAAGGCTCCCGGGTCGCGCCCCGCCATCTCGGAGAGCTGCTTGCGGGAAATCTCCACCCCGGCTCGGTCCAGGGCGGCCATGAACCGGCTGTAGGGAATCCCCGCCTGGCGCGAGGCGGCGTTGATGCGCGCGATCCAGAGGCGCCGAAAGTCGCCCTTGCGCTTGCGCCGATCCCGGTACTGGTAGGCGAGTGAATGGAGCACCGCCTCGTTGGCGGGCCGGAAGAGTCGGTTGTGGGTCCCGGTTAGACCCGAGGCCAACTCCAATACTCGCTTGTGACGCTTCCGAGCGGTGACGCCCCGCTTGACTCTGGCCATCTCTCAGCCCTTCAGATAGGGCGCATTGCGCCGGATTGACTTGGCGTCACCAGAGGTGACCGCCTTGACCTGGGCGTAGCCGCGCTTGCGCTTGGCCGACTTGTGCTCCAGCAGGTGCGACTGGAAGGCGCCGCGGCGTAGCAGCTTGCCGGTGCCGGACAGACGGAACCGCTTCTGGGTCCCCTTATGGCTGCGGATCTTGGGCATCGTCCTTCGAGTCTCCCTTAGCCTGCTTTCTTGGAAGTGGGTTGAGAATCATGATCATATTGCGCCCCTCGAGCAGGGGCATGCGCTCCACCAGGGCCACGTCCTTGACCTCCTCGGCCAAACGCTGCAGCAGCGCCCGACCGATTTCCTGGTGGACCAGCTCGCGACCCCTGAACATGATAGTGAGCTTGACCTTGTCACCCTCCTCCAGGAAGTGGCGCACGTACCCGTACTTGGTCTGAAAATCGTGTTCGCTGATCTTGGGGCGGAGCTTCATCTCCTTAAGACGGATGGCGTTGTGCTCGCGCCTGGCCTCCTTCTCCCGCTTGAGGGCCTCGAATTTGAAGCGCCCGTAGTCCATCAGCCGGCACACCGGTGGCTGGGCCTGCGGCGCAACCTCCACCAGGTCCAGTCCTCGCTCCTGGGCCAGCCGCTGAGCCTCGGCCAGGGTGACGATGCCAATAGCCTCGTCCGTGGTGTCGTCGAAGAGCCGGAGCGATGGGATCCGGATCTGGTCGTTGATGCGCAGCTCGCGAAACGCTATGGACGCGCCCTCCTCAGAGTGACTTTGAGTGGCCGATGCTATCACGCAGGAGGCTGTCCCCTACGCTGAAACCCGCGCCGTTCAGGATTGTGCGGCCTCAAGGCGGAGGCGCTCGATCAACTGGTCGATCCCCAGCACCACCTGCTCGCCCTCACGGGTGCTGCGAAGATTGACCGTGCCGGCTTCCACCTCGCGCTTGCCGATGACGCCCAGATAGGGGACCTTGGCCAACTCGCCATCGCGGATCTTGGCCTGCATCCTCTCCCCCGGACGGTCCGGCACCTCGGCCCTAAATCCCGCCTGCTCCAGCCTGGCTGCCACTCCCAAAGCATAGTCGAGCTGGTCGTCGCTGACTGTGATCAGTTGGACCTGAACCGGGCTCAGCCACAGCGGCAGCGCACCACCGTAGTGCTCCAGCAGGACCCCGAAGAATCGCTCCATCGACCCCAGGAGGGTGCGGTGGACCATCATCGGCCGGTGCGCCAGGCCGTCGGCGCCGATGAACTCCAGACCGAACCGCTCTGGCTCGTTGAAGTCGAACTGAATCGTGGCGCACTGCCAGCGCCGACCCATGGCGTCCCGGATGTGGACATCAATCTTGGGACCGTAGAAGGCTCCCTCCCCAGGGTTGAGCTTGAAGTCCAGGCCCCTGGTCTGGATCGCTCGCTCCAGAGCTGCTTCGGCCAGCTCCCACATCTCATCCTGGCCGGCCGCCTTGGCGGGCTTGGTGCTGAGATCAATCTCGACCTGGTTGAAACCGAAGCGCGCCATCATCTCCTGGACCATGTCCAGGACACCCGCCACCTCGGCCTCGGCCTGGTCCGGCGCGCAGAAGATGTGGGCGTCGTCCTGAGTGAAGCCCCGGACCCGCAGCAGGCCGTGGAGGGTGCCACTCCGCTGGAACCGGTAGACCGAGGCCAGCTCCGCCAACCTCATGGGCAGCTCCCGATAGCTGCGCCGCCTGGAGCTGAATATGAGGATGTGAAACGGGCAACTCATCGGCTTGATCCGATAGCGCTCCCCCTCCACCTCCATCGGGCCGTACATCTCGTCGGCGAAGAAGCCGAGGTGGCCGCTGGTTTCCCAGAGCTGCTCGCGAGCCACGTGAGGGGTGTACACCAACTGGTAGCCCCGGCGCCGATGCTCCCGCCGCCAATGGTCCTCGATCACGGTCCTCACGGTGGCGCCGTTGGGATGCCAGAGCACCAAGCCACCGCCAAGTTCGTCCGAGAGGGAGAAGAGGTCCAGCTCCCGGCCCAGCCGACGGTGGTCGCGCTTGCGGGCCATCTCCAGCCGCTCCAGGTAAAGGTCCAGCTCGGCCTGGCTGTTCCAAGCTGTGCCGTAGATGCGCTGCAGCATCGGCTGGGTCTCGTCCCCATGCCAATAGGCTCCCGCGGTGTGCAGCAGTTTGAAGGCCGGGATCGCCCCCGTTTCGGGGACATGGGGCCCCCGGCAGAGGTCGAAGAAGTCGCCGGTGCGATAGCAGCTGATCACCTCCCCCTCGGGGATCCTCTCGATCAGATCCACCTTGAAGCGCTGCCCCAGACGGCGGAACTCCAGCAGAGCCTCGGCTCGCGCGAGCTCACTGCGCTGGTACTGCGAGTGGCGCCCCTGGATCTCGTGCATCCGGGCCTCGATGGCAGGGAGATCCTCGTCACTGAAGTGGGTCCCCCCGGGGAGCAGGAAATCGTAGTAGAAGCCGTCCTCGATCGACGGTCCGATCCCGTATTCGGCGCCCGGAAAGAGCTCGCACACCGCGGCCGCCATCAGGTGGGCGGTGCTGTGGCGAAGGGTCTCGAGGTCGACGCTGCTGGCAGACATAGTGTGAGCACGATTGTAGGCGTCGGGACGGGCTCCCTAGAGCGGGCTCCCGACGGAGCTTATAATCCGGGCACATCCGAACAGTCGCGGGCGCATAGCTCAGGTGGTTAGAGCGCTACCCTGACACGGTAGAGGCCCCAGGTTCGACTCCTGGTGCGCCCACGCGGGGGCCGACGGGAGGAGTTGTCCACACCGCATCATGGGGAAACGGGGGACAACCTTTTGGGCAGAAAATTCCTCTTTTTTGTGGGTGGTTTTGCTATTGACAGCGGCCCCTTAGAGAGTTCTAATATGGCTCCCGTGGCACGCTCTTCGAGGTCTTCTGTGGCGCTGCGCGTCTGCACCCGGGTGGGCTGCCCCAACCTGGTCAAGAAGCAGACGGCGAAGTACTGCAGTGTGCGTTGCTCAGCCGAGGATCCAGATCGCCGCGCCCGGCTCCGCGAGCGCGCCCGCTCGGGGCGAGTGCTGCCCTTGGCTCGCCAGCTCCAACTCGACTTCGACAGTGAGGAGCAGCAGCTCGCCAGCCTCGCCACCGGCCGCGAGGAGGTGCCCCAAGGGCTCGCCCGCTGGGCGGTCTGAGCCGACCGGTCAGCTGATCGGGGCGCGCGGTCGGAGCATCGCCTGGGCGGTGCGAATGTCGGCCTGGGTGACGGTCACCATCAGGCTCTGCTCGCAGCGGTGGCAGATTAGGTGAAAGCTGGTGGGCTCGGGAATGTCTCGGGCCACCTCCTGGCGGAACCCACACCCCTCGCAGGTGACTACAGCACGCATGCGCCAATTCAAGTCCTTACCGCTCCTGGAGGACCCTCTCGCCAGCAAGCTTCGACATGTCGCTACGCCGCCGTCACCGACGTGGGAGTTCCGCGACCGGATCCGCCGCCCCAGCCGCGGATGCTCGCCACCACCCCGATCACCAGCAGGCTCAGCCCCATGAAGGCGATCACGTCGCTGGAGCCGACCGCGTCGGCGATCGCGCCGGCCACCAGCAGGGGCAGTGCGATCGCCAGATTGATGGCCAGGAAGGCGCCCCCGAAGATTCGCCCCCTGGTGGCGTCCTCGGTGGCCTCCTGAATCAGAACCAGACTGGGGATCAGCACCGCCCCCAACCCGATGCCGAAGAGAACCGCCAGCACGATCGCCAGGGGCACCAGCCCCCCCACCAGACGGACCCGATCGAGGATTGGAGGCAGAACCCCCAGCACCAGCATCGCCAGGCCCGCGAGGGCCAGGCCCCTGACCACGCTGCGCTCACCATGGCCGGCCCCCGAGCGCCGACTCACCACCGTCCCCGCCACCACCATCCCCACGGTGGCCGGCAGCAGCAGGATGTAGCTGTCCTGAGGTCGGCGCAGCAACACATGCTGCATGTAGCCTGCGGAGAGGGCAAAGATCGTGAAGACGATTACCAGCGCCAGGGTCAGCATGCCAAACGCAAACGGCAACACCGGGCTCCTCCGGATCACCAGCCACACCTCCTTGAGCTCCTGCATGGTGCTGGTCGTCCGCTCCCCGCCGGGCTCCACCCGCTCTGGGTTGGCCGCTAGTCGGGTGCGGATCATCCAGATTGCCCCCGACGCCGCCATGAACAGTCCCGCCCCGAAGTAGTAGGGCCCCTCCAACCCCAGCACCCGCTGGGCGATCGAGGCAAGCGGGACCGAGAGCACGATGGTGACCACGATGGTCACCGTGAACAAAGAGGTGGCGGCCGAGATCTGGCTGCGTTCGACCAGACTGGGAATGCTGGCGGCCTCCGCCGGCGCGAACAGCTGGCCCACCCCTGCGAACACCAGCGTGATCACATACAGCGGGATCACCTGGTGCTGAGCGACCCCGGTCAGCTCCAGCGCCGGAACCCCGAGAACCATGACCCCGCGGCTGAGATTGGTCCAGATCATCAGCGTCTTCTTGTCATAGCGGTCGGCGAAGATGCCGGCCGGGACCGAGAGGAAGACGGCGGGGATGGTGTAGGCCAGGAGCAGCGCCGCATCGCTGAGGTAGAGGTGAGTCAGGGAGTAGATCGAGAGCAGCAGCGAGAAGGCGAAGAACTTGTCCCCCAGCTGGGCTGCGACTTGAGCGCCCCAAAGCAGGCGGAAGTCACGGTTCTTGAGGGTCTCGCGGAATCCGGCCGGACCTGGGGTGGAAGGCCGCTGAGTCTCGCCGACCCGCTGGCCCACGGCCGTCATGGGAGGGAATATATCAGCCCTGGGGCCTGGCGCCGGGCCCCAGGCCTTCGATCAGCCGCAGCCACTCGTCGGGGGCAAGTGTGCCCGGGCGACGCTGGGGGTCGATGCCGACCGATCGCAGCTGCTCAGCCGCCTCCTGCGACGTGACGCCCAGAG
Source organism: Candidatus Dormiibacterota bacterium (assembly GCA_013044295.1). Classification (GTDB taxonomy): domain Bacteria; phylum Chloroflexota; class Dormibacteria; order Aeolococcales; family Bog-877; genus AG-12. The sequence continues at coordinate 24,435 of JABEUU010000175.1, read as the reverse complement.
CATTGGCCAGCCCATGATGGAGCTGCTTTCGCCGCTGCTGGAAGATCGGGCGCGCGAGCCGGAGCAAATCGCCCCCCCGGCCGGCCGCCAGGTCCTCCCTGGGCGTGATCCGGATCAGCGAGCTGTGGACCTTTGGCGATGGCCAGAAGCGGTCCGGAGGAATGTCGAACCTCAGTTCCACGTCCGCCACCAACCGCAGAGAGAGTGAGGCGAGCGACCAGTCACCGGCCGGCGCCGCCAGCCGATGAGCCACCTCTCGCTGGACCACCAGCAGGCAGACCAGGGGCGGCGGCGCCCAGGCCATCAGCCTGGGCAGGATTGCCCCCGTGATCTGGTATGGGAGATTGCCCACCACCGTGTACGGTGGAGTCACCAAGAGTTGCTCGGGGCCAACCTGAAGGGCGTCCGCCAGCAGCACCCGAAACGCGGGGAACTCCGCTCGCAGCAAGCCCAGCGCGGCCACACACGAGGGGTCGATCTCGATTCCCACCAAAGAGTGGTCGGCCTCCAAGAGCCCCTGGCTGAGAGACCCCAGCCCGCAGCCGATCTCCACCAGCTGTCCGGGGGTCTCCGGCAGTGACGCCACGATCGCGTCGCGCACCTCGCGGTCGACCAGGAAGTTCTGACCCAGCCCGTGCTGGGGGCTGACCTGGAACCGCCGGGCCACAGCGCGCGCGGTGGTGCGGCTGGACAGGTCCGGGGCGCTCAACAGCGATCTCCCAGGGCGGGTCTGGGGCCACCATGCCGCGCTGAACTCCGGCTCATGACCCCGGCAGCTGGAAGAACTCCCTGGCGTTCTCGGTGGTAATCCTGGCCAGAGTCTCGAGGCACTCCCCGCGCAGGACCGCCAACCAGCTGGCGGTCGCCCGCACCAGGGCGGGATGGCAGAGTTGCCCGCGATGGGGTGACGGGGCCAGGAAGGGGGCATCGGTCTCGACCATGAGACTGCCTGCGGGAACCACCCTGGCAGCCTCCTGGAGGTCCTGGGCCGACTTGAACGTCAGGTTGCCGGCGAAAGACACCCAGAGGCCCCGCCGCTCGGCCTCCCGGGCGAATTGGCCGTCCCCACTGAAGCAGTGCAACATGGCAGTGACCGCGGGAGCCCGGTCCAGCACCTCCAGCAGGTCCGCGTGCGCCTCGCGCTGGTGGATCACCACCGGTTTGTTGAGCTCCGCAGCCAGGCGCAGCATCATGGCGAACATCTCGCGTTGCACCGCCGGCGGGGTCTCCATGTACCCGGCCCGAAACTTATAGTCGAGCCCGATCTCGCCGACCCCGACCGCCTTGCGGTGGCCCAGGAGCGAGCGCAGCTCCTCCAGCTCGACGCCGGTTGGGGGACGGCGATTGACAGGGTGCCAGCCAACGGTGAAATAGACCTCGGGGTGGGCCTCGGCCAGTTCCTTGGCCTGCCGACTGTCCTCCAAACCGTCCCCGCTGGTCACCACCTGGTGGACCCCGGCGAGGTGCCCCTGGGCCAGCGCATCGGAGACCGCGAGTCCTCTCCGGGCCAGCTCGTCGAGGTGGCAGTGAGCGTCCACCAACACCGTCTCAGCCAACTCTGCGAGCCTGCTTCGGACCGGCTTCCACCACCACCGTGCACTCTCCCTTGGGCGGTGATGACTCGAAGTGAGCCGCCAGCTCAGCGGCGGTGCCGAGGTACCAGCTCTCATGGAGCTTGGAGATCTCGCGCGCGACGGCCACGGGCCGCTCGCCCACCACCTCAGCCGCCGCCCGCAGGGTTGCCGCCAGTCGATGGGGAGACTCGTAGAAGACCAGCGCCAACTCCGGCGAGACCGCCAGCAGGCGCAGCATCCTGGCCCTGGTCCTGGGCAGGAAACCAAGGAACGTGAACCGGTCGGCCCGCAGCCCACTGGCGGCCACGGCCGCCACCACGGCCGACGGGCCGGGGACTGCCAGCACGGTGTGCCCAGCTTTCCGAGCCGCCGCCACCACCTCGCGGCCAGGGTCGCTCACTGCCGGCATCCCAGCGTCGGACACCAGCGCCACCTCACCGTGGTCCAGCGCCTCCAGCACCTGGGCCACGCGTTCGCGCTCGCGATCTCCCGGAAGTGATATCAGCCGGGGTCTGGCTCCAATTGAACGCAGCAGGATGCCGGTGTGCCGAGTGTCCTCCGCCACCACGACCGGCACTCGTCCCAGGATCTCAGCCGCCCGGGGCGACAGATCGCCCAGGTTACCGATGGGGGTCGCCACCACCTGCAGGACTCCCATCGGCAGATCAATGCCCCCAGTCGCGGGGGTATCTGAAGTCGAGATCGATGGTCCGGGCCGAAAGCTTGGCGATCAGGGGCGGCCGCCGCTTGAACTGGTTGCGACGGACCCGGTCTCGCACGGCTCGCACCAGCTCGGCGGGAAATCCCATCTCCACCACCTCCTCCTCAGGGCATCGTTGGTCGACCAGGTGGAAGAGGACGCGGTCCGCCTGGGCGTAGCTGAAGCCCAGATCCTGTTCATCCTGCTGGCCTTCGAAGAGGTCGGCCGAGGGCGGCTTTTGGATCAGGTTGGAAGGCAGCCCCAGATGCTCGGCCAGTTGATAGACCTGGGTCTTGTACAGGTCACCGAGTGGATTGAGAGCACTTGCCATGTCGCCGTAAAGGGTGCCGTAACCGAGCAGGAGCTCTGACTTGTTGGAAGTTCCCAGCACCAGCGCCGACCGCTCCTGGGATAGGTCGTAGAGCACCGACATGCGCTCCCGGGCCATCTTGTTGCCGCGCCGGTTGCGGTCGTCGGTAGGCTGAGTGGCGAAGTACGCGTCCACCTGCGGGCTGATGTCGACCACCATCAGTTCGACCTCCAGGTGGGCCGCCAGCAGTTGCGCGTCTGCCAGGCTCTCCGGAGAGCTCTTCCGGTAGGGCATGGCCACGCCCAGGCTTGCCGAACGCCCCAGCGCCTTCACCGCCAGGGCAAAGGAGAGCGCCGAGTCGATTCCGCCCGAAACCCCCACCACCACCCCTTGGGCACCCACCTTGAGCACCTCGTCGGCGATGAAGGCGGCCAGGATCCGGCTGCAGAGCTCCGGGTTGATCTCCAGATCAGACATCACCGGGCTCCACCTTGAGTTGCTGCCAGAGCACGTCCTCGCGCTCATCCCGGAGCAGCGGATAGGCGATTCGCATGCGCCGGAGCAGGCCCCTGTCCAGCTCGACTCGAAGGATCATGGGCTGGTCGCCGGCCGCCTCTCCCCCCAACAGCCCGCCGTCTGGACCCAGCACCCGGCTGCCACCCCAGAAGTAGTGGCCGTCCTCGAATCCGACCCGGTTGCAGTAGGCGAGGAAGGTGGTGAAGAGGGCAGCATAGGTCGTGGTCATCGCACCCCAGAGCGCTGCTGTGCCCAGCTCGGCCCGCCCGCCGGCGACGCCGCGGCCAGGGCTGGCGGAGGTGCAGATGATGAGGTCGGCCCCGCCCCGACTGAGCAGATACGCTGAACTCGGGTGCCAGAGGTCCTCACAGATCAGGATTCCCAGCCGCCAGCTGCCGCCTCCGACCAGCGGCAGGTCAATCGCCTCGAAGCGACTGCCGGCGGCCAGATAGCGCTGCTCGTCGAACATGCCGTAGGTGGGCAGGTAGACCTTGCGATGGACGTGCACGACTCTCCCATCTGCGATCAGGATGGCGGCGTTGTAGAAGCGATGCGCCGGAGATTCCAGCACGGCTCCAACCACGGCACTGCCCCGGCCCACCGCCTTGATCAGGCGGTCCACCTCGGGACCATCCAAGCGCACCGCGATCTCCGGCACCAGGTCCTTGAGGAAGTAGCCGCAGAGGCTGAGTTCGGGGAACACAACCAGATCCTCTCCCCGGGCCACCTCGGAGGCGAGGACCTCACAGGTCCAATCCAGATTGGGGCCGAGGTCGCCCAGCCTGGGCGCGTGCTGGACCAGGGCCACTCGAAGCCGGTTCTGCGGGCTCACATCTCCTCCACTCTGCCGAGTATGAACCGACCCACCACCTCGGCCACTTCGTCTACCGGGTCGTAGTTGAACGTGGCCCGAGGCAGCGCCTGCACGAAGCTCTCTCCATAGCTGCGATCCAGGATCCGAGGATCGCAGATGACGACGGCGCCGCGATCGCCGTGACCTCGGACCAGCCGGCCGAAGCCCTGCTTCAGGCGCAGCACGGCCTCGGGCAGGGCCAGCTGGGCGAAGGCATCCGAGCGGCCTCGGGACCGGGCCTGGTAGATGGGGTCGGTCGGAACTGGAAAGGGCAGCTTGTCGATGACCACGCATTGGAGCACGTCCCCCGGCAGGTCGATCCCCTCCCAGAAGCTGCTGGTCCCCATCAGCACGGTCCGGGCGTTGTGCCGGAAGTTGCGCAGGAGCTGATTGCGCGTACCGTCCATCCCCTGACCCAAGACCACGATTCCGCGGCTGTTGAGGCGGGACCGAAGCTGGGAGTGGACCTCGCGCAGAGCGGCGTAGCCGGTGAAGAGGACCAGAGTCCGGCCCCCCAGTGTCTCGGCCACGTCCGCCACCAGCTGGGCCACCACCCCGGCGTGCCGCGGGTCGCCGTGCCCGGGCATGCCGCGGGGCAGACAGCAGAGCGACTGGTGCAGGTAGTCGAAGGGAGACGCCAAGATCAGCTCCTCCGCACCATCGAATCCGAGACGGTCCCTGACGTACTGAAAGGAGCCGGCGATGGCCAGGGTCGCCGAGGTGAGCACCGCGGTCTCGCAGTGATCTAACAGCTGCTCGCGCAGGGCTTGCGCAACCTCCACGGGGGCGGTCCTGAGCACCGCCCGATCTCCCCTCTCGAGCTCCACCCAAACCACCTGTCCAGAAGCTGGCCCGGGTTCCGCGGCAGCCTCCGCCAGAGCCTGATTCAGCAGCCGCGCCATCCCCTGCAGGGCGTCCGCCGCCAGCGCACACTCGCGCCCGGCATTGTCGGGCTGGGGCCAGAGCGCCCCCTGCAGCGTCTCGCTCTGGGCGGCACTCCGCAAGGCCGCCACCGCAGGCTCCAGCTCCCTCACTGTCTTGTGCAATGACTTCACGCAGCGCTGCCAGGCGGGGTTGCCCGCCTGGCGACGGTCGATGACCACGTGGGCGGTGCCCCCGCCGCGCGCGGAGTCGGCCGCGGCCAGGGCTCTCAGGTCACCGAAGCCGGCAGTCGCCGCCTGGCGCGCGGACCTCAGCCTGGCCGGCAATTCCCCAGATGGCAGTTCGGGCAGGCGGTCGATCACAGCCACCAGCGACCGCAGGGTGAGGCGCTGGCTCTGTGCCTGGGTGGCCGCCTCCTCAAGATGATGGGCCTCATCCACGACCAGCCGGTGGAACTCCGGCAGAACCGTGCCTCCACTATCTGCATCGGCCAGCAGCAGCGCATGGTTGACCACCACCAGGTCGGCTTCCCTGGCATCCAGCCGTGCCCTCGCCATGAAGCACCGGCGGTCTCTCCAGTTGTGGCAGGCTGGGCCCAGGCAATCGTCCACGTTGGAGCCGACCATCTCCCAGAACTCGCTGTCCCGCCCCGCCAGACGCAGCTCCGCCCGGTCACCGGTGGTGGTCTGCTGAGCCCAGACCACCAGCCTGACCTTGAACTTGAGCTCCTCAAGGTCGGGGTGGCGGCCGGCGGGCCCGGCGCGCAGCCAGCGCTCCATCCGGCGCAGGCTCAGGTAGTTGCCGCGCCCCTTCAGGACGACGGCCCGTATCGGGAGGGGTCTGGCCGTCTCCAGGATGGGCAGGTCCTTGGCCATCAGCTGCTCCTGCAGGGTGATGGTGTGGGTGGAGATGACCACCCGCTCCCCTCTCCGGGCGGCCCACTCACGTGCCGGCAGCAGGTATGCGAGCGACTTACCGACGCCGGTGCCAGCCTCCACCAGAAGCTCCTGCCCCCGGTTGAAGGCCTGGGTCACTGCCACCGCCATCTGTTGCTGCTCCTCCCGCAACTCAAAGCGCGGATCTGCACGAGCCAAGAGGCCATCAGCACCCAGGGCGTCCACGACCCATCTGGTATCGAGCAGGCCCGCCTCGGCTGGCTCCGGCCGGATCGGATCTTGCGCCACCGCCGGGGCCAGGGAACCCCCCGGCGGTGCCGCGGCGGGATCCAGCTGCGCCGCCATGAACTCGCCCGACATCCACCCCTGGCCCAGGCAGAGGTCGCGCACCCGTTGCTGGACCTGCGCCGGCAGTTCCTGCCCCGCCTCCACCAATTTCCAGAGCAGGCGCCGGGTCGCCTCGGCGTCCGAGAGCGCCCGATGGGGGTTGTCGTGAAGCAGATGAAAAAACCGGCTCAGTTCCTCCAGGCTGTGGCTGGAGGCGGCCGGCAGGAAGACCCGAGCCAGCTCTGAGGTGTCCACAGCCGCCCGGTGGGCGAACACGTCAGGCAGGATCTCAGCGCAGAAGGCGAGGTCGAAGCTGATCCCATGGCCGACCACCAGGCAGCCCTCACAAAACATGGCCAGCTGGGCGACCCCCTCGTGCGGGCTTGGCTGTCCGGCCAGATCCGAGTCGCGTAACCCGCACAAGCGCTGCACCACCAGAGGCAGCGGGATGCCGGGGTCGGTGAGCGTCGAGAACGTGTCCACGACGCCTTCCCGGTCGAACTTGACCGCGCCGATTTCGATGATCCGATCCGACCGTGCCGACAGCCCGGTGGTCTCGAGGTCGAACGCGACATAGCGCGGCCCCGGCCGGGACGCCAGCTCATCCATCACTGCCTCCGGCAGACTCACGGACTTCCACGCCAGATGGTCAGCCCGGACCCGGACGGTGGCAGCGCGCCAGCACCAGCTCCACCACCTCCGCGGCGCTCACGCCCTCGGTGTCGATCACCACCGCGTCCGGTGGGACGGTCAGGGGGCTGTGCTCGCGGGTCAGGTCCTGACGGTCCCGGTCCACCACGTCCTCACGGACCAGCCCCTCGGGGGCGCCCAGGCCACGTCGCTGGAACTCGACCCGACGGCGCTCCAGGCGGACCGTCTCGGGGGCGTCCAGGTAGAACTTGCAGCTGGCCTCAGGAAACACTGCGGTGCCGGTGTCGCGGCCGACGGCCACGGCGCCCCCGGACCCAGCGGCCCGCTGCAGGCCGAGCAGGGCCCGCCGCACCGGAGCCTGGCTGGCGACGTACGCAAGCAGCGGGGCCAAACCCGGCTGCCACAGCTCCAAGTCCAGGCTCCTACTCCCCACCTTGGCCCGCCAGCCTTCCGCTGTGGGATCGGTGTTGACCTCGACCTGGAAGCGCTGGGCCAGCTCGGCCAGGAGATCGCGGTTGCCTACGGTGATCCCCTCCCCGGCCGCCGCAACCGTTAGCGCCCGGTAGAAGATCCCGGTGTCGATGAAGGGCAACCCCAGGCGGATGGCCACCTGCCGGCCCACTGTCGACTTCCCCACCCCCGCCGGGCCGTCGATGGTGATGACTTCAGCCGCGCTCAAGCCATTCCCGCCGCGGCTCGCAGCCGGGCCACCTCGGACGAACTCAGCTCCCGAGTGGTTCCTTCCGGTTGGGTGCCCAGCCTCACCCCGGCGATCTCGACCCGCTCCAGGTCGATCAGCCGGACTCCCACCTCGGCGCACATTCGACGCAGCTCACGGGGCCTGCCCTCCGCCAAGGCCACCTCGAGCACGGTTCGGCGCGAACTCTTTCGCATGATCTTGACCGAGATAGGGTGGGTGGGTCCATCCTCCAGCACGGGACCCTGCTGAAAGTGCTCGAACTCGGAAGTCGACACTGGTCCCTGGATGGTGATCCGGTAGGTCTTGGGCAGCCCGTACCGGGGATGGGTGAGGCGCAGGGCCAGATCGCCGTCATCCGTCAGCAGGATCAGCCCCCGCGAGTCGAGGTCCAAGCGCCCCACCGGGAAGAGTCCACTGGGGTCCTGGACCAAACCCATGACCGTGGGGCGTCCCCCCGGGTCACTTACGGTAGAGACAACCCCTGGAGGTTTGTTGAGGGCCAGGTACCGCCGTGGCGAGCGGGCCGCGCTGACCGTCCGGCCATCCACCGCGACCAGGTCCCGGTCGGGGTCGATCAGACATCCATTGGGAGGCGGGGCCTCCCCGTTCACCGTGACCCGTCCCTCCGCCACCAGCCGGTCACTGCCGCGTCGGGAGGCTACTCCCGACCTGGCCAGCCAGCGGCTCAGGCGCTCAGATGGCATCGGAGTCCGCCGCCTCCGCGGCTCGGCTGAGCCAGTCGCCCCCATCACTGCTTGGAAGAGGTGGCAGGTCCTCGATCGCGGGGATCCCGACTACCTGCAGGAACCTCATGGTGGTGCCGAAGAGCCGAGCCCTGCCGGGCCCATCCGAGCGGCCGACCTCGGCCACCAGGTCGTGGCGCAGGAGCCGCTCAATCACGGCATCACAGTTGACCCCTCGGATGGCCTCGATCGCCGCTCGCGAGATTGGCTGGCGGTAGGCGACGATCGCCAGGGTCTCCAGGGCCGGGCGCGACAGACGGCCGGCCACCTCGGGTCGCAGAGCCCGCTCGACCGCCCAGGCAACGCTCGGATGACTGACCAGCTGAAGCTCCCCCTGATGGTTCTGGAGCATCAGTCCGGTGCCCCCCAGCAGTGAGGTGGCGAGCTCGACGGTGCGCTGCATATCATCCGTGTTGAGGTCGAGCGACCGGGCCAGCTCCACTGCGGTAATCGGCTCCGCCCTCACGAACAGCACCGCCACCAGAGCCTGGGCAGCGTCCTCCGCGATCGGCTCAGTCGCCACCCGGCCACTCCACCAGGATTGGCTCGTCGGGGCCGCCCTGGCTGCAGGACGCCTCGCCGTTCCAGAGCAACTCAAGCAGCGCCAGAAAGAGGGCGATCGCCTCCATCCGATCCCGCGCGGACCGGAACAGCTCGTCGAAACGCATCGTCCGTTGGTCGGCCAGAAGCTGGCGAAGCTCCGTGACCTTTTCCTCCACTGAGAAGCGGGGCATGGTGAACTGCAGTTCGTCGCGCTCGGGCAGCCTGGCCAGCAACTCTCCGAAGGCCAGCGCCAGGGTCTCGGGGCTCAGGCGCAGCGCGGCTCGCGGCTCCACGGGCAGCCCCAGGACCCTCAGGAACGCCTTGGGGCCGGCGCTGGCATCGGCCAGAAGCACCCCCGCCGCCGCCTTGAAGATCCGGTACTCCTCAAGCCGCTCGGCCGGGTCTGGCTCCGGCTCCAGAGGCAACCCACCGCTGAGCGCGTCCTCCGAGGCCTCCTCCATTCGCCGACCCATCTTTAGCTCCAGCAGCCGGGTGAGCAGCTGGAGGGACTCTGCCGCCCAGAGCAGGTCGACTCCGTCCCCTCCGGCCTCCACCTGTTGGCGGAGCTGGTGGCTGAGCTCGGACAGCCGAAGGGTGCTGAGATCCGAGCCCGGCATCCTTGCCTCCGCCAGCATCTCCGTCAGCCGCTCAAGCTGCGCCATCTCCTCGGCGGTCGCCACCGGTCCGAGCCCTCAGCCGGCCTGAAGGAAGGCTGGGTGAAACTGGTGGCGCTTCGCGACCCCGACACCGGGCCCGGCATCGGCCGAGATCGGCTGCTGGGGAACCGAGATCCCCGGACCGCTCCGCGACCCGAGGTCCCGCCAACTGAAGTGTCCCATCGCAGCCACGTTACCACCGTGCCCGGCAGACCCAGGTCCGCTTCCTCCCCCCGGATTTCCCCAGGTGGCCGCCCTGCGGCACCGGCACCGACCCCGGCCGGAGGGCCGGTTGCGGTTGGCCCTCGCTGCCGTCCGGACGGGAAGGGCAGACCTGCCGACCTCCCGAGCCCCGCCACCTGGAGGACTACCCGCCAACGGCTGCGAGCAACTCGGCGGCGTGATGGCGGGCGGCCCCCGGGGTTGCGTCTCCCGCCAACAGGCGCGCCAGCTCGTCGACCCGGGCGTCGCCGGCCAACGCCAGAACCTCGCTGCGAGCTCTCCCGTCACGCTCCGACTTCAGCACCCTCAGGTGGGTGGCGGCGCGGGCAGCAATCGGCGCCAGGTGGGTGACGCAGATCACCTGCCGACCGGCGGCGACCTTGAGCAAAAGGTCGCCCACCCGATTGGCAGCCTCCCCCCCAAGGCCCTGGTCTATCTCGTCGAATACCACTGTCCCCACCCCGGACTGATGGCTGAGCCGCGCCAGCAGGGCCAGCGCGACCCGGGCCAGCTCGCCTCCCGAAGCGGCTTCAGCCAGGGGCCGCGGGTCGTCGCCGGAGTTGGCTGCGAGTTCGAATGAGACCCTGTCCCAGCCCTCCCGTGAGCACGCCCACCGGGAGCCTTCGGGGCCCACCACCCCGGTGTCGTCCGGATCCTGCCAGAGTCGGATGAGAAACCTGGCACTGGGCATGAGCATGCTGTGGAGGTCGGCCGTGACCGCCTGCTCGAGCCTGTGGGCGGCGCTCTCGCGGAGTTCGGATAGGCGACCGCACGCCCTTCCCAGCTCGGCGTCCAGCGCGGCCGCCTCCCCCTGGACCTGACTCAGGTCAAGCGCCAGACCACCACGCTCGTGCAGGAGGTCTGCCGCCTGATCCCGGCGCCTGATGGCCGCTTCCAATGAGCCGCCGTGCCGACGCGCCAGGCGCTCCAGCACCGCTAGCCGATCCTCCGTCTCCGCCAGCCGAGCGGCGTCGTCGGGCAGGTGGTCGAGGTAGGAGCCGAGCTGAAGCTCAAGCTCCTGAAGAACCTGGACTACGTCCTCAGCCTGGTTGATTGCACTGTCCAGATCAGGGTCGATCCCCCGCGCGCCGCGGCTCCCCTGCAGGGCGCTGGCGAGCAGTTCGGCAGCCCCAGAGCCGTCGTCGCCCCCGACCGCCTGGCGGAGCAGCTGGCAGGCCTCGCGGAGTCTTTCCCCATGGGCCAGCCGCTCCCGCTCCCGCCGCAGCTCGAGGTCCTCCTCGGGGCGCAGTTGGGCCGGGCCGAGCTCGGCCAGGTCGAGCTCGGCCCGCACCAGCTGACTCTGCTCCAGGTCGCGCAACCCCACCAGTCGGTCGCGCTCGGCCAGCAGCTGCGCTCGCCGGTCCCACAGCGCGACCACGGCGGATCGGGCGGCCAGGAGGGCCGTGCCGGCAAAGGAGTCCAACCCGGACCGCTGCTCCGACTCTCGCAGCCAGCGACTGGACGAGCCCTGGCCGTGCACTTCGAGCAACTGCTCCCCTAACTCTCGAAGGCTGGCGGCAGCCGCGAGCGCGGAGTTGACCCGGCCAGAGGTTCGACCACTCGCCGTGAGCTCGCGGCTCAACACCAGACCATCGTCATCGGCGATGCCCAGATTGCCCAGAGTTCGGCTGACCCTGGGCCCCAGATCACTGAAGGCGGCCGCCGCCACCGCGCGTTCAGCCCCTGCCCGGATCAGGGCCGGGTCGCCCCGGCTTCCGAGCGCCATGGAAAGGGCCGACAGGAGCACCGACTTGCCGGCTCCAGTCTCCCCGGTGATGACGTTGAGTCCCGGCCCGAACCTGGCCGTGGCCCGCTCGACGACCGCCAGGTTCTCGATCCTGAGCTCCTCGAGCAAGGTCAGCCCGGCTCCTCTCGGTCTGAGACTGGCGCGGCTCCCACCCCCGAGTCAACCGGGCGGTCGCCGGCGTAGGGAAGCTTCAGCACAGTCCCGAAACCGGTCTTGACCCGCAGCCGCTCAAAGAAGCCGGGCGTGCCAGGCGGGCGGGCAAAGGCCAAATTGGGCCCGCGCCCCACCAGCAAACGGCTCCCCGCCCGCATCCGACCCCAGCTGAGCCCGTCGGCGGCGACTCCGGCCTCGCCCCGGATCACCTCGATGACCACATCGAGACTGTCCGGGATCACCAGGGAGCGGCTCACAAAGGCGTGTGGGTTCAGCGCCGTGAGCACCAGCGCCGCCACCTCCGGGTCCAGCGGTGGGCCACCCGCCGACAGGGAGTAAGCGGTGGAGCCGATGCTGGTCGACACGATCATGCCATCGGCATCGAACTCTCCTACCACCTGGTGGTCGGTGGTCAAGCGCATCCGGATGAGGCTGAAGCCGTCCGCCTTGACCACCACCTCGTTGACCGCCACCGCCAGCTCAGCATCCAAACCGTCGGTCTGGGGGCCGGAGATCGTGGCGCGCAGGGTGCGGCGCAGGTCGGTGCGGCAGCGCCCCTCGATGAACGCGGTGATTGCCATGGGCAGCTCATCCAGCTCCACGCTGGTCAGAAACCCCAACTGACCCCGGTTGACGCCCAGCAGAGGGACCCCAAAGGGAGCCGCCAGGCGGGCGGCAAACAGGAGGGTCCCGTCGCCGCCCACGGAGACCAGCAGTCGGAGCCGGTCGGACTGAGCGCGCATCTGGACCTCCGGCCGCAACTGGGCCACCACGGGCTCCAAGCCGGCGGCCCGGACGACCGCAAGCGCATGGAGCAGGGCAGGGGACTCTGGCGACGCCCGCAGATGGAGCAGAAACCCGATCGCATCCCGTTCGCTGCCGCTCAAACTCTTCCCCTCTATCACAGGCTCCCGGCTGGTCTAATGCCTCCAGGATGTTAGGTCCTCGCCAACCTGGCCATGCGGGCGATCCGGCCCCAATCGGCCGGCTCGGCACGCCTTCCGGTCAGAGCGCCATTCCGATTACGAAACCGAGCAGCACCCCGGCCAGCACCTCGAAAGGGGTGTGCCCGAAGAGCTCCCGCACCCGTTCATACCGAAGCCCGAGATTGCTGCGCAAGTCCTCGATCATCTGGTTGAGAATCAGTCCCTGCTGGCCGGCGGCCCGGCGCACCCCCGTGGCATCGTAGACAACCACCACTGTCAAGATCGCGGCCGCCGCGAAAATCGGCGACCCGGTGCCCAGTCTGCGCGCCAAGATCGTGGTCAGGCAGACCGTCATGGCAGTGTGAGAGCTGGGCATACCGCCCGACAGCCCGATCGACCGAATGCTGAAGCGATGCCTCTTCCAGGAGTCGTTCAGCACCTTGAGCAGCTGGGCAACCGCCCACGCCAGGACCGGGATCCAGACAAATTGGTTCGAGAACAGAGCCGCCATCAGGCCGCCTCAGCCGGCGCCGCCATCCTCTGGCGCTGCCTCGAAAAGAGTCTCCTCCAAATCCCCGTCGGAGCCGGCGGCCAGCTCGGTGACCCGCTTCTCAGCACCATCGAGGAGGGCGGCACACCGGCGTACCAACCCCACTCCGCGCTCGTAGAGCGCCATGGCGTCCTCCAGCGCGACCCTGCCATCTTCGAGGCTCGCCAGGACCTGGTCCAGCTCCGCCAGAGCGGTCTCATAGTCGAGATCGCTGGGCTCGGCCGCTGCGGTCATGAAGGCATCCGGGTCACGTTCCATCTCAAACCACCTCCTGGTTGGCCTCGACCGCGGTCACCTTGCTGCGCACGGTCCCCCGCTGCAAACGGGTGACGATATCCGCTCCGGGTGCAACCTGGGCACCATCCCGAATCACCTGCCCGGTGTCACTCCGAAAGGTTATCGAGTAGCCACGGCCCAGCACCGCCAGCGGACTCAGGGCCTCCAGCCTACCAACCCGCCCCGCAAACTCCTCGCGGGCCCGAAGCAGGCGGGGCCCGGGGCCCCTGGCGACCAGGGTCTGACCACGCGCCCGCAGGGCCATGCCCTCCTGTCTCAAGATCCGGCGGACCGCGGCCGTGAGCCTCAGCTGAGCTCGATCCAGGTCCTGGCGGCCCGACTCGATCCGCGCCAGCGGCGCCATTCTGGCCAGCCTCACCTGGCGTTGCGTGAGGCCCTCCAATTCGAGTTGGAGCCAGCCGAGTCCACCCCGGCGCAGCCGCAGCCGCCGTGCCGCCAGTTCGGCTCTCAGAGCCTCCAGATCGGGAACGACCAGCTCAGCGGCCACCGATGGGGTGGGCGCGCGCAGGTCCGCCACGTAGTCGACGACCGTGGTGTCGGTCTCGTGGCCGACACCGGTGACGACGGGATGGGGGCATGAGGCGACCGCCCGCGCCACCAGTTCCGAGTTGAAAGCCTGCAGGTCCTCGAGGGAACCCCCTCCCCTCACCAGCAGCACCACATCCACATCGGACCGCCCCGCCAGCTCCAGGGCGGCCACGATCGCCGCCGGACTTCCCTCGCCCTGAACCAAAGTCGGCACGACCACCACCTGGGTGATGGGACAACGGCGCCGGACCACATGGATCACGTCCCGGATCGCGGCCCCCCGCCCAGACGTCACCACCGCCAGACGCCGAGGGAGAAACGGCAGCTGGCGCTTGCGCTCGGGAGCGAACAGCCCCTCCGCCTGGAGCTTGGCCAGCAACTGCTGGAACGCCAGCGCGAGGGCCCCCACTCCCGTGGGCTCCAGGCGGTCCAGGTAGAGCTGCACGTCGCCCCTGGAGGGGTACATCGAGACCTTGCCGTGAGCGATCACCTGCTGGCCGGTGGCGGGCTCGAAGGCCAGCCCCTGGGCCTGACCGCGGAACATCACCGCCTTGATGGATGCCTGCTCCGGCTGGCGACAGTCCTTGAGAGTGAGGTAGTGGTGGCCGGCGGCGGAGTGGGTGTGCGTCCCGATCTCGGCCTCGACCCAGACGTCCTGGAGGCCCGGGTCCTCCTCCAGATCCGCTCTGATCAGGGAATTGAGCTCCCCCACCTGCAGAATCCGCACCGGCGTCAGCATGGCTGCATCCGGGGCTCAGACCGCCGTCGCCTGGGCGACCTTGCCCAGCAGGCCGTTGACGAATCTGCCGGCGTCCTCGCCTCCCATCTGCTTGGCCAAAATCACCGCCTCGTCAATCACGACCGCCACCGGGTCACTGCGCCGCCAGCCCAGCTCCTCGGTGGCGAGCCGCAGCACGGCACGCTCAAGACCACCCATCTGGTCAAGCTTCCAGTGAGATGAGCAGGCGGCCAGCGTCTGGTCAATCTGCTCCCGGTGGCTGACAACCCCCTCCACCAGCTCGCCGGCGAATCTCCCGGAGGCCGACGGCAACCCGGCCTCGGCTAGGTGGTAGGCGAGCGGGAAGCGCCAGTCGCCCGGCTGCAACTCGAGCTGGAAGAGGACCTTGAGGGCCACCTCACGAGCCCGGTGGCGCGGCCCCAAGCTCATCCAACATCCATTTCAGCGACCTGTAGGTTGACCTCGATCACCTCCAACCCCAGCATCTTGTGGATGTCGTCGCCCACCCTGCGCTGCAGCTGCTCGGACAGTTTGGGCAGGGACGCGTCGGGGGTGATCGCGATACAGAGCTCCACCCGGATGGCGGCGGACCCAACCATCTCCAGCCGCACCCCGCGGTGGCCGTGCTGGCGGCGCAGAAGCCGGGGCACCGACACCCCCGCCGGCTCACACATCGCCGCCACCCCGGGCGTCTCTAGCGCCGCCAGGGAGGCAATCGTCGACACCACCTCACTGGCCACCCGAACCTTCCCCAGAGGCTGTTCGCGCAGGCCGGGCGCCCTGTTCACTGAGCCCGCTCCAGGTATTTGCCGGTGCGCGTGTCAACCTTGATCCGATCTCCCACCGCCACGAACAGGGGCACGTCGACCACCGTGCCCGTCTCCAGGGTCGCCGGCTTGAACGTTCCGGTCGCGGTGTCCCCCTTGAATCCCGGATCGGTCTGGGTCACCTCCAAAGTGACCGAGATGGGCACCTCCACTCCGATGACCTTGTCGTCATACCGCAGCAGGGAGAGGTGGTCGGACTCCCGCAGATAGCGGGCAGCCTCCCGGAACTCCTCCGCGCTGAGAGTGAACTGCTCGAAATTGTTGGTGTCCATGACCACGTGTTGGTCACCGTCGCGATACAGGTACTGGACCTCCATTTTCTCGATCCGGGCCCGGGGAAACCGCTCCTCGGGCCGGAAGGTCTCTTCGGTCACCGAACCGGTGGTGACGTTGCGCAGGCGGGTGCGAACGACCGCGGTGCCACGGCCCATCTTGATGTGCTCGAAGGAGAGAACCTCCATCAGCTGGCCATTTCGCTCCATGGTGGTGCCCGCCCGCAGTTCCCCGGCGTTGATCATCGACAGACTCCTTGCTCTTTGCCATTGGGTTCGGGAGCGTCGCCCACCCCGCAGGGCCGGCCTCCCATCCTCGGCCGCATTCCCAGTCGGTCAGCCGAGGACCGCATGATGATGGCAGCTTCCAGGCTGTGACAGCCGCGGGCTCCTTCAATCAGCGCAAGTAACGAGGGCTGGCTCCACTTCGCTACAGGCTCTTCATGACCTGGTGCAGATCCGCGATCTCGAGCCTCGCTTCGGCGTCCTAGCCTCGATGCCATGGGCGCCAGCACGGTCTCGATTCCGCTCCACGCCGACCGGGCCGGGACCCTGCCCAGCTCGCTTGTGATCGCCTCCCTCTCCAGGGCCCTCGACCTTGCCGAGGGTGAGCCGATGGGCCACGCCATCCGCGCTTGCTGGCTAGGCATGCGGCTGGCGGACTGGATCGGGCTCGGCCCCGAGGAACGTCAGGACCTCTACTATGCCCTGCTACTCAAGGATGCCGGCTGCTCGGCCAACGCCTACAGCGTGACCCATTGGTTCGCCGCCGACGACCTCTCCACCAAGGCCCACCTCAAGGTCGCGGACTGGAGCAGCCAGTGGCGCTCCGTCCTGTTCGCGATCCGGCAGACCGCGCCCGCCGCCCCGATCACGCGCCGGATGGCCCAGCTGGTCTCGCTCGGGACCAGGGGCCCGAGCCTGGCCAACGAACTGATTTCGGTGCGCTGTACCAAGGGCGCTGAGCTGGTTCGCCAGCTCGGGTGGGCCGAGCCGGCCGCCGAAGCCGTCCTCAATCTAGACGAGCACTGGAACGGCTCCGGTCGTCCCCGGGGACTCAAGGGTGAGGAGATCCCTCTGCTGGCTCGGATCGTGCTGCTGTCTCAGACCGCGGAGATCTTCTGGCGTCACGGCGGACGCCGCAGCGTGGAGGCCGTGCTGCGGCGCCGACGCGGTACCTGGTTCGACCCCCAGCTGGTCGATGCGGTGCTGACTCACGCTCGCAGTGACCGGCTGTGGGAGAAGTTCGGCACCATTGCCCATCCCGAGCAGGTCGCCCATCTGGATCCCCGGCCCCGCACCATCCCCTCCTCGACTCTGTCGGACATGCTCCAGATCGGTGAGGTGTTCGCAGCTGTGGTCGATGCCAAGTCGCCCTGGACCACCACCCACTCCTCCCGGGTGGCCGCCCTCTCACGGCGCATGGCCGACGTCATGGGCCTGGACGAGGACGAAGCCGACCACATTGGCCTGGCCGCCTTGCTCCACGATCTGGGCAAGCTAGCCATCAGCAACTCAATCCTGGACAAGGCGGGCCCGCTCGATAGCTCTGAGGTGAGCGCCATGCAGAGCCACACTGAGATCACCTACCAGATCCTGGCCCCGCTCTGGCCCCTGGGTGACGTAGCCGAGATGGCCGCGGCCCACCACGAGCGTCTTGACGGCTCCGGCTACCACCGCCACCTGCGCGGGCCCGACCTGCCCTTCGGAGCCCAGGTCGTAGCCGTCGCGGATGTGTTTGAAGCCCTGACCGCTGACCGTCCCTACCGCCGCGGCCTGGACAACGACGAGGCCATCAAATGGTTGCGCAAGGAGGAGGGCAGGACCCTCGCCGCGGAGCCGATCGCGGCCATCTTCGAGATGGTGGAGTCGGCGCGTGGCGTGTCTGAAGGCTTGGAACTCTCCACCCCCTGAGCGTCCCCCACTGCGACGGCTTCTGGAGGAGGGACCCGACTGCCCTGGGCCAAAATGCCTTCTCTCCCCGCTTCGGCCGCCCCAGTCCAAGCCAACGAGCCCGGCGCGCCCCAGGCGAATCTCGGCCCGGCCGTCCGAGAAATTTGGCGAGGTGACTCCAAGCAGCTAACCCAGAGGGCGGCTCGGGCCTCCGGTCCATGCCAGTTCCTCAGCGCTGGCCCAACAGATCGTGCAGTGGCGTGCCTGCAAGGGTCATCGTGTTCTCGGGTCCTGTGGAGAGGTTTGGTGGCACGGTCCCCATTTCTGGCCCTTCCTCAGACCGGATGTGGTCCCGCCGGTTGCACCGATATGCGGGACTGGCCCCTGGTCACCGCCCCAAGGCCAGAGGGCGACAGCGTCTGAGTTGCTGACCAATGGCTGAAGAGGGCCGAGCCCAGAGGCGGCGCACTCCAGCGCCCGGTCACCCGAGCACCGGCTAGACGGGCGAGGGAATCAGCGCCGTCACTGCGAGTCGATGGAAGGATCCCATCCCCGGCTCACATGAAGAAGAGGATCAGGCCACAGCCCAAGATCAGGAACGGCCCATAGGGGACAGCGTCGTGGAGGCTCAGCCGCCTGGTCAGCAAGAGACCCACTGTGATAACCCCGCCGATCATGGTGCCCGCGATCAGCGCCCACAGGGTGTAGAGCCCGCCGTAGTTCAGACTCATCCCGGTGATGCCCCCGATCACCATCCCCAGCTTGACGTCACCCCAGCCGAAGCCACGCCCCCCGTGGAAGATGGAACTGACCACCGCCAGCGGGAGCAGGACCCCGCCCCCCACCAGCATTCCGAACAGAGCGCTCCAGAGGCTGAGATCGGGGCTGAAGGACGCCAGCACCAGGGCCACGACCATCGCCGGCAGGGTCACCACGTCCAGGATCAAGCGATGCTTGAGGTCGAAGCCGAGCATCTGGATCAACACCAGGATCCAAAGACTGTGCACCAAAAGGCCGGGGCCCATTCCTTGGCGCATGGCAAAGGTGTAGAACCCAATCAGGCCCAGGGCCGGCAGCAGCCACGTCTCGATCCAGGTCCGGCCGCTCCTCTCGCCCGGCCCGAGTTCACCGATTCCGGACTCCAGGCGGAGCGACACGCGGCCGATTCCCAACCCGCCCAAGGCTCCCACCACGGCCCAAAGGAGCGCGGTCAGCAGAGTCATCCGGCTACCGCGCCTTTGGCGCGGGACTCCCCTGGCGCCTCATCCCAGGCCGGCTGCCTGTACCTGCTGCTGGTGCTGAGCGGCGGTAACGGAGAACAGCACCTTGCCATTGGGAAGGGCGACGAAGTACAGGTAGTTGGTCGCGGTGGGATTCAGAACAGCCTCGACCGCACCCAGGCCGGGGTTGTTGATCGGACCCGGGGGCAGACCGGCGTGCAAGTAGGTGTTGTAGGGAGACGGGAACGTGGTGCTGAATGCGGCACCAGATTGGCCAGCCAGCGCCATCGCGTACAGGATTGTGACGTCGCTCTGCAGCGGCATTCCCAGCCGGAGCCTGTTGAAGAAAACCCCCGCCACCAGCCCGCGGTCCTTGCTGGTGGCGGCCTCCGCCCCCACCACCGATGCCAGCACCACCACTTGGTAGGGGGTCAGCCCGACCTTGGCTGCGCCGGCGAGCACCGCCGGGCGTACCTTGCGGTTGAAGTCCTCGAGCTGGAGGCGGACGAACGACGCAACCGAGATGCTCGGGCTCACTTCGTAGGTGTCGCCAAAGGTCATGCCCTCCCACCCAGCACCAGATGGGGCACCGGGAAGAGGACTTATCCCTGGGAACGTTCCACTCTGGACCTCGGCGAGATAGCTGGTAGGCGAGAACAGGTGGGCCTTCTGGAGCACCGCCGCCTCCTGCTGGGCCCACAGGCCGTCGGGGATGGTCACCTGGATTGAATGGGCGTAGCGCAGCGGGGGTCCCTCCAGCGCCGCCACCACTTCGGAGGGGCCCATTCCTCGATCCAGCAGGAACCGGCCCGCGTGCAGGTGGGAGCCCAGGCCCTTGACCTCGGCGTAGACCCCAAAGAACAGCCCCGACCGAACCAATCGGGCCTTTGCCAGCGCGTTGACCAGGTGGGACAGGGACTCACCACTGGCAACAGTGACAACCACCTGCTGGGTCTGGCTGTTCTGCACCGGAGCCAGCTCCCGGCGAGCCACCAGGGCCACTCCGGCCAGGCCCACGACCAAGAGCGCGATCACGGCCAGAGCCACCGAGCGCAGCGGATGCCGGCGAATCAACCGACGCTCTCCGCAGCCAGCACACCCTGCAGCAGCAGGGCAGCGGCAACGCGGTCGCCAACCTGACGGCGGCCGCGGCGTGAAACCCCCTGTTCAATCAAGGACCGCTCCGCCTGTCTGGTTGTGAAGCGCTCATCCGCGAAGGCGACAGGCAACCCGGTGGCACGGGCCACGGCTGCGCCGAAGCCGCGGGCCTCCACCACGGCCGGACCTTCGTCGCCGTCGAGGCCCAGGGGAAGTCCGACCACAATCTGACTCACCGCGAGGTCGACCACGAGAGCTCGGATCTCGGCCATGATCGCACGGTCCCCCCGGCGGACCAGGGTGGAATGGGGCTGAGCAATGGTGCGGGTCTCGTCACTCACCGCCACCCCAACTCGGACCCGTCCGGGGTCCAGCGCAAGGATCCGGCCGGTCGCGCCTCCAGCTTCAGGCAGTGCTCGAACCCCCGGCGATCGACACCCTCACGATCTGGATCCGGCTGGACAGCAATGGCAGCCAGGGAAGTGGGAAAGGTGACTGATGCACCACCACGGTACTGGCCCCCGGCAACTGCGACAGCAGGAAGGAGCGCGCCGCGCCTGGGCTCATGAAAGTGACCTTGCTGCGGTATGGCTGGAGGTCTACCCGGGGAGCCCAGTAGCCCACGGCCGCGGAGCTCAGGGTGACGCTGCCGCCGGGGCCGGCCGACACCACCTGAATGGCCCCAATTTTGGGGTTAGGCAACAGGGCGCCATCGCTGGGGACCTTGGACTCGAGGTCGGCCAGGACAGCTGCCCTGGCGGCCTTGGGGCTGTAGGCGGTGGCCGCCGCGTTGACCGAGACGGTGAGCGTCTGCGCATGTCCGGCCTGGCCCACGGTGGGCAGGGTGGGGTCGGTGACCGTCAACTGAACCCCGTTGCCGCTGGAGTCCTGAGCAATGACTGCCGAGCCCGCCATCGACTTGAGGTTCTGCTCCACGATGGCGGTCAGGCTGGCGGCGATCTGCTGCTCCTGCTGCTGGGCCGAGGCCACATCGGAACTGCTGAAGATGGTCTGATTGGTCGAGTTCTGCCCCCCTGCCATGCCTTGGGGATTGGTCAGCGAGATGGTGAAGTTGCCGGTCACGCACAGGCCCGGCGCCGAGGCGGGGCTGATACAAGCGCTGGCCTGCTCGTTGGCGGGAGCCCAGAACCACTGCTGCCCCGCGGCTACGTTGCCCTGGGTGCCCAGGCTGTTGGTGTCCGCCTGCACCGGTAGTCCCGGACTGGAGCTCTGGGCCGATGCCCCACCATTGGAGCAGGGCTGAATTGAGTAGGTCCCTCCGCTGCCGGCGCTGGTGGGCGTGAACCCGAGATTGCCGTTGCCGCTGAGGTCCTGGAACTCCGCGGCCGCGCTCCCGGTGAAGGTCAGCTGCAAGGTTCCGGCTCCTATCTGCTTGCCGCCGTTGTAGCAGAGGTAGAGGTCGCCGGTGGCAGGGGTGGGCGGCAGGACCTGGGTGCCACTGGGGGTCACCGTGAAGGTCTTGGTCGCGTCAGGAGTGAGCAGGGCCTGGGTCGGGATGACGTCGAGAACGTTCGAAGCCTGGGTGCCCGCGCTGCCTTGGATGGTCACGTTGTCGGTGAGCTGGTGGGCCTGCACTCCCACCAGCACAGTGGCGGTGGGGAGCAACAGCAGCACCGCTAGCACCCCGACCAGGAAAATCGCCGACCCGGCTCCGATCGCCCAGTTTCGCGCTGCGCGGGTGTGCCAGAAGCCCCGGGACGGAGGGCCACCGCCCGCGGTCCCCGGCTCCGCCGCCACCATCGCCGAAGGCGACCTGCGACTGAGTACCCCGGCCGGCCTGGCGGCGGACACCACGGCTCCCTCTGGCGCCAACGCCGCGACCGCCACCGGGACCGCCGCCGCCGCCAGCTCCTCAGCGCTGGGCGCCGCCGTCATCGGCATCCCCTGCTCCAGACGCGACACGTTGGGAAAGGTGGGAAAGCCGGCCCGGATCGCCAGCGCCTGCACCTGGGGCTCGGAGGCCACGATCGCGACCCGCTTCTGAAAGCCGCGGGTGTATTGCATCAACAGCTGAGCGTCGAGGGGCGAGCGCAGCACCCGGCCCCCGGGCGGGAGCACGAAAACCAGATCGCGCTCGCCCTCGGCGCGACGAATCCGGTCGACCAGGTCCGTGATCTCATCGGTCGGCTCCACGTAGAGAAGCTTCGACATGGATCAGGGCACCCCCGCCATCTGGTCTAGGTCGGACGCCAGCGCGGTCCGCCGCATCAGCTGTCGCCTCATCGCCGGATCAGACTGGTGACCCGCTGCACCATCTCCTCCCAGGTTGGACTTGGCGGAGGCGGTGCCTCGATCTCAGCCGCCGCCTGGTAGGCCAGGCCCATCGGGGTTACGTCAGCCGGGCTGGTGAGCAGCCCGGTGGTGTCGTGGACGGAGGGCAAGCCCTCGGGGCTCAACCTCAGAAACCGCGGCTGCTGCAGGAATGGAAGGTACTCGGTCCAGTGCAGTGCCGAGAGCTGCTCCATGATCTCGGGCAGCAGTGAGCCACCCCCGCAGAGGCTAACCTGGGCGGGCAATGGCTCGCCCTGAGCCAGCTCGTGGAGGACCAGCGCCACCCCCTGGGCCAGCACCTCCGCGGACTCCCCCATCGCCCGGCGCACCCGCGCCTGCTGGTCCCCTCCCAGAAGCCCGGCGGCGTGCCGCAGTTTGAGGCTCTCGGCCAGCGGCAGGGAGAGGTCCATGTCGTGGGCGAGCTTGCGCGTGAAGGCCCGCCCGCCCAGCTCGAACATGCGGGCCGACTCCAGCACTCCACCTCGGACCAGACTCACGGTGGTGGTGCGGGCGCCGATGTCGATGAAGATCCCGCCCCGCTCCAGAACATCCGGAGTGGAGGCGAGGCGTGCCACCGCGTAGGGCTCGGCCACGGTCCCCAGAAGTTCCAGATCCAGCGCCTGGGCGATTTCCTCGATGGCGGCCAGGTGAGCCTCGCTGGTGAAGGTGTCGAAGACGGTCAGCTCCAACTTCTGCCCCTGGTAGCGGAGCGGGTCGAGCACCGGCTGACCATCCACCAGTGCCGATGTGATCGAGGAGTGGACCAGCCGCAGCTGCTCCCCGCCGTAGGACGCGTCCTCCTGCAGCCTGGCCTGAGCCTCCCGGAGCGCCCGGCGCTGGATCGACTCGACCTGGTCCGCCAGCTCTCGGCTGGAGATCCGCTCCTGGGCACGACCGCGGATCTTGGCGCCGCTGGTGCTGACCACCCGCACCTTGGTTCCGCCGATGCCGATGACCAGCCTGGTCGGGATGACCTCAGCCATGTCCTCAGCGGCCTCCAGGGCCACGTGACAGCCCTCGACCACCGACTCCAGGTCGGGCGGCACCGCGGGGTCGAAGTTTCCAGGTCCCTGCTCGGCACGGCCGACGCCGAGGACGATCGCCTCTCCCGCCTCCTTCTTGACCACCAGCGCCTTGATCACCTGAGTGCCGATGTCTAGAGCCGTGACGTGGAACCGCTGTTGCCTGCGGGCCGTGGCGGGCTGCGAGGGCGTCATATCAAGCTTCCTCCAGAGCGGATCCCAGGATGGTACGCACCGTGGCCATGGCCGCTCGATGGGACTCCTCGGGGATAACTCCCTGACCGAGCTGCTGGTTACCGCCGCCCCGGCCCCCGAGCTCCTGGCAAACCGCCTGGGCCATCGTACCGGCACTGAGACCCCGGGCGACCAGGGCATCGGAGACCCGGATCAGAATCTGGCCCCCTGAGAGCACCACGGCACAGCCATCGGGCCACCTGTCCAGCAGCTGCTCCGCGTGCTGGCGCAGCTCCCGGCGCTCCATCTTCTCGACCAGGTCCTCCACCACCAGGCTCACCCCGGCCACCGCCTCCTGCTGGATCGCGGACCCGCCTCCGGCGATTCCCAGTTCCCGACTCCGATGGACTTCCCGTTCCAGCCGGCGCACCCGCTCCTGGAGCTGACGGACCCTGGCGATCACCTCCGGCACCGGGCTGCGCACGGCGTCAGAGAGCTCGGCCAGGTGGCGACGCTGGCCCTCCCACCAGCGCTCGGCCGCCGCCGCCGCCAGCAGCTCGACCCGGCGCAGCCCCTGGCCCACGCTGCGGGAACCCGTCAGGACCACCAGACCTATCTCACCCGACCGGGCCACGTGAGTGCCGCCACAGAGCTCGCGCGAGAAGTCACCAAAGCTCACGACTCGAACCACGTCACCATAGGGCTCATCCGGGAGCGCCACCGCGCCGCTGGTGCGGGCCACGTCGATCGGCAGCAACTCCACCCGGCGACTGAGGTCACGGCGCAGCTGCCGGTTCAGGAGCCGCTCGACCTCTGTCAGCTGCTCCTCGCTGACTGGAGAGGGCCAGCTGAAATCGAAGGTGGCGTGGTCGGGCGCCACCAGGGAGCCGCGCTGGACCACGCCCTCGCCGAGGACCTCGCGGAGGGCCCGGTTGAGCAGGTGGGTCGCGGAATGGTGGGCGGCGCAGCCGGCGCGGTGATCCTGATCCACCCGTGCCCTCACCGATGCCCCGGAGCGCAGAGCGCCCAGCTCCACCAGGCAGCTCTGGACGCTCGCTCCCGCTCCGGCCGGACGAGAGTCCAGCACGGCCGCCCTGCCCCCGTTCCAGAGCAACTCACCGCGG
>JABEUU010000004.1 GCA_013044295.1 Candidatus Dormiibacterota bacterium | reverse complement strand
GCCAACATGCTGGCCGCCGCGGCGGGGACACCGGGAGAACACGGCAATGAACGGCGACCACAAGATCGCCCGGCGACACCGCGACCGGCTGGCGTTGATCTATCTCCGCCAGTCGACCGCCGCCCAGGTCCGGGACAACACCGAGTCGACCATGCGCCAATACGCGCTGGCCGACACTGCGGTCACTCTTGGCTGGGACCGTTCCCAGGTGCTCGTCCTCGACGGCGACCTGGGACAGTCGGGCCGCAGCACTCGGGGACGCCGCGACTTCAAAGAAGTTGTCGCCAAGGTGTGCGAGAACCAGGCCGGACTGCTTTTCGTCCTAGAGGCGTCGCGGTTGTCGCGGAACTCGGCGGACTTCCAGCGGCTCCTGGAGTTCTGCCAGGTGACCGACACCCTCATCGCCGATGCCGACGGCGTCTACGACCTGCGCGACTTCAACGACCAGCTCCTCCTCGGGTTCAAAGGCACCATGTCGGCGGTCGAGCTGCACATCCTGGCCCAACGGATGCACGAAGCCAAGAAGGCCGCGGCACGTCGGGGCGAGCTTCGCATGTCTTTACCGATCGGCTATGTCTACGACCCCGACGGCCAGGTCGTCATGGACCCCGACCAGGAGGTCCAAGCCGCGATCGCCGACCTCTTCGGGGCGTTCCAAGCCACCGGGACGTGCTGTGGGGTGGTGAGAGCGTTCCGGGACCGCCGGTTCCCGACTCACGGGCAGAACTGGACCGGCGAGGTGGCCTGGATGCGGCTCCGCCAAAGCCAAGCCCACGCCATCCTGCGCAACCCGACCTACACCGGTGCGTATGTCTCCGGGCGCGTCAAGTCCGAACGGGTCATCGACGAGGACGGCAACATCCGCACCCGCAGCGTCGAGCTCCCACCTGAGCATTGGGAGGTCGTGATCCATGACCACCATGTGGGCTATATCACCTGGGATGCTTTTGGCGCGAATCAGCGTCAGCTCGCGGACAACCGGACCCAGCGCGGCGCCCGGCCGCCCCGTGAGGGCAGCGCCCTGCTCCAAGGAGTCGTGGCCTGCGGGCACTGCGGCACGGGCATGGGCGTCACCTACTCCAGCTCCGGCGCGGCGCACTACCGCTGCCGTTCCCGCCTCGACGAGAACCACACGCCCGGCTGCCGGTCAGTCAGCGCGGCTGTGGTCGACCCGCTCGTCGAGCATCGGCTCTTAGACATCGTCACCCCCGATCAGATCGCCCTCGCGCAGGCCGCCGCCGACGAGCTCAACCAACGCGAGACCCGAGCCCTGCGAGCCTTCGAGCTGCGCGTCGAGCGCGCCCGCTACGAAGCCTCACGCGCGGAGCGCGCCTTCAACCTCTGCGAACCGGAGAACCGCCTCGTCGCCCGCAGCCTCGAGCAGCGATGGGAAGCCAAGCTCGCCGTCGTCGCCGAAGCCGAAAGCGCTCTCCACGCCCAGGTCGCCCAGCGGCCGCCGCTGCCCGACACCGCCACACTGGAAACTCTCGCCGCCGACCTACGCCGACTGTGGAACGAGCCGACCACCTCCCCCCGGGATCGCAAGCGCATCCTGCGAACCCTCATCAACGACGTCACCCTCACCTCCGACCCCAGCGGAGACGAGATCCGCGTCGGGATCCGCTGGCGGGCCGGCTCTCATGAGGAACAACTCGCCACCCGCACACGCATGCGCACCAACCGAGACGCGGTCGAGCTCATCCGCCAACGAAAAAACGAAGGCATGCGCGACAGCGACATCGCCGAAGAGCTCCGCTCTCTCGGCCTGCGCACAGCGCGAGGCCACGAGTTCGGAAGACACGATGTGCGCAACGTGCGCCACAGCATCGGGCTGGCACGGCCGTCGCCCCTACAACCAGGCGAGCTCACCGTCCACGAAGTCGCCGCCCGCCTCGGCGTCAAGCCCGGCACCATCTACTACTGGCTCCGCACCGGCGACATCCCTCATCGAAAGCCGGCGACGGGAGCAGTATGCATCCCATTCACCGCCGACATCGAAGCTGGCCTGCGCGCTCGACCAGCGATGGCTCGCCTCATTGCACCAGCTCAGCCAACAAGGTTGTCCCCCGGCCTGTTGAACTGAGACGGTGACCCCCTCCCGCCCTAATAGCCGCCAACTGTATGATCATCCATACACCATGAGAGAGCCTCGCCGAGACCACTACCTGGCCCCAGTCGTCGGGGACGACACCGCGACCGTCATCGAAGCCGCTATCGAGGCCCTCGCCGAGCTACGGGGCCTCACCCCTCTTGGCGACCCGTGCACCGCCCTGCACCTCCTGGTCAGCATCGTGTGCGAGACCCAACGCCGCTTGCCCGAAGCCGTCGCCACAACACGAGACCAGCAGTGCTCCTGGGCTGAGATCGGCGACCTTCTCGGTGTCACCCGAGCAAGCGCGCAGCAGCGCTATGGCGGCCGTGCCGCCCGGGCCCGCTCGCCCCTTTCAGAATGATCACCGCGCCGGTGCCTCTCCTACTGGACCATCCACGCGGGGGCGCAGAGGGGTCTCCTTCGAGAACCCAGCCCCCAGAGCCTCCTTCTGACGACATCGTCCACACAAATGAGTCGCGGGCGGCCTGTGACCAAGCTGCGCCTGTCAGCATCGTCGAGGAGCTCCTCCACTCCTGAGCATCCAGGCCGACCCAGCTGTCACAGCCAGTCGATACGATGATCGAGCAACCCGAACTTGCCGCCGCGCTTCAACAACAGGCAGGACATTCTCCACCAACCGCTACTGGAGGTGCAGTTTGATGGCGTCATCGAAG
>JABEUU010000033.1 GCA_013044295.1 Candidatus Dormiibacterota bacterium | reverse complement strand
TGAGGCAGAACGCCAGAGTCGGCCCAGCGCCGAATCGTGTCCGCATGGACACCCAACCTCTTCGCAGCAACTCCGACTCTCACCCGTTCCACTACCACTGGCATCCACCATCTAACTTAGAGAAAACACCCCCTGTGACTTACCCTCCCGACTGCTGGGCGGTCCAGCCGCCTGCACCGAGTTCCCAACCGCTGGCGGCACGGCCCCCACAGTCGCCGTCGGGGGTCCCGGGCGAGCTGGCGACGGACCTGTGAAAATGGGCCGCCGCCCTCACCCGCCTGCAGGACCATGAAGTCAAGAGGCTGGGGTCGGTCAACAGCCGCACCCCATCCGCCAGCCGCCGCGCGGTTGGTCCAGGCGTCGGCGGAGCTGGCGTCGTACAAGCGCAGGCGGTCCCCGTAGCGCCCGAACTGGGGCGCCATGGCGGTGGCGTCGATGACCGCCGCCGGCCGGACCCGCCAGGCGTCCTGGGCCAGCAGCCGCATATAGCGCAGCAGGGCCGCCGCGCCGACCCCGAGCTGAGGCCGGGAATACTGCCGTACCGCTGGGATCAGAGAGCCCCGGTCAAGCTTGAGGCCGTCGACATGGAGTCCCTGCTTGCCCTGACCCAGTACGGTCGACATCTGGCGGGCCAGGGTGGTCGTGAATTGGGCCGACGTCGGGTCCGCATTCACCTTTCCCACCGGTCCTTGAGGGACCACCCAGAGCGGCCACCACAGCAGGACCTTCAGTCCCTGGGCGTGGAGCTGATCGACCAGGTGGCGCATCCCCACGGTCCCGCCGAAGCGACTGCTGGGAGTGGCGCTGCCCAACGTCGATTGCCACTGGGCGTCGATGATCACGGTGAAGTGTTTGAGATGAAACTTCTGCCGCCAGAGGGCCACATAGTGCAGCACCCAGCTGGCGGTGAACTCGTTGTCCTTGCGGGCGGCGTCCGTCACCAGCTGCTGGCCCCAGGTGTCCACCAAGGGCCACGACCACCAGCTCGGGCGGGCCCCCGGGGCGGCGGCCACGGTGGCGGCACCGAAGCTGGCGAGGGCGTCATGGTAGGTCGACAGGCCGGTCAGCCAGTTGGACGCCATCGTCACCACGAACTCAGGGAACTGCAACCAGGTCCCGACCGCCGCGGAGTCGCCGGCCACCCGAGGAGCGCTGATCCGACCGCCGGCACCCCGGTCCCGGATGCGCGCCAGCACTGAGAGCGGGTAGTTGACCATCACCTGCCCCCGGCTGGAGACGTCCAACTGAGTTGCGTTGGGAACCTGCAGTAGGCCGATGCCAACCCAGCCCGCCGGTGTCGCCAACTCCACGTCGAAGGGCGGCGGGGAGAACGGGCCGGTGTAGGGCGCGACTGGGATCGGCCCGAGCTGGACGGCCGGTGTCCTGGTCAGCGGGCTGAACCTCGGGTCGGGAGTGAAGCCGCTGGTGATCGAGGCCATCGCGAGCCCGACCCTCCCGGTGCTGAAGAAGGCCGGCTCCAGCCCCGGTGCGCTGCCCAGCTGGCCTCCGAAGCGGACGGTGAAGAAACCCGAGTGGGCTGTGACCACGGCCTCCTGCAACGGACGTCTGGAAGGCCCGGTGGCCCACAGGGAAAGGCTGGTCCCCGTGGTGGCGGCGCGCAGCCTGACACCGGATGGCCAACTGGAGCGTCCGATTAAGGCCGCCAGCGGGATGGTGAAGGTGCCCCTGACAGAGGCCGAGCGCAGAGTCACCCCGGGGGACCCCGCGGGCACACTCAGCGAGTAACCCGGCTCTGTGACGGCGTAGGTCGCCACCCCTCCCGACACCTGATGGCGGACCCAAACCGGCGCCGGGAGTGACGAGCTGGCCGCCACTCCGGGGACGCCCGCCACCATGACGCCTGCCGCCAAAGAGAGGGCAAGGTAGGCTGCCAAGGAGGTCCGGGCTCGTAGTGGCGCGGGGCGGCCCATCAGCCCACGGTGGCCCACCGGGCGCCACGAGCAAGCGCTGCGAACTCGACTTCCGAGCCAGTGGGTGCCTAACCGGTGTCGAAGCTTCTTCCGTGGGGGCGATAGGGCCCACCCTCTCCAGCTCGGGACCCCTTGGCCCGACCCTGCTCATACGGGGTGACCGCCAGCTGCCGGCCGTGGATTCCAGGCAACTTTGCGAGCGAACCCCAAGTACGGCAGGCGTGGCAGCTCAGTCCACGGCCTGGGTGCCGCCGACTGAGGTGGCGGCCGGCGCTCCGGCCGCGTCGCCAGGGCAACCTGCGCCTTGACGCAGGTGGCTCCGCACCGGTCGATCGGACCGGTCGCGTCAGAGCAACCCCAGGATCTGGCGCAGCCCGGTGGGGTCCGTGTCCGACGGCCCTGGCCCTGCTTGGTATTCGATCTCCTGGAGGAGCACCTCCAGCCGGTCCTGATACTCCTCGCGCTGGGCGGCCAGGCGTGGTGTCAGGCCGCCCAGCCCGGGATGGGGCTCATCGGCCAGGTTCGAGAGCCAGGCATGGCGAGCCTCCGGGCCCGGGAAGGTTGGGGCCGGAGTGGGCATCCAGCGCCGTCGTTGCCGAAGCTCCTCGGTGACGTCGGTGACGGTCTCGGCGACCACCTGGGCCGGGTGCCCGAGATCGCTGAGCAGCTCGAGCAGGGCCTGGAGCCGCCGCCGGGAGTTGACCGTGACCGACACCTCGGTCGTGCCGAAGTCCAAAGTGCCCCGTGAGTAGCGGCCCGGAGGCGCGTCCGGGTCCGGTTCCATGCCCTGGCTGCGCAGCTGGGCCTGGGCCTGCGCGTGCTCCGCAGCGGACATCGTCCGGCCCAGCCAGCCTACGCCTCCATCGCGGACCTCAAAGTCGGGGTGACGGAGCAAAGCCTTCCTGGCCGCCTTGGGGTCTGTCAGGTGCAGTCTGGCCTCGATCCATTCGATGGGGTCGCCATCGGTGTTGCTCATATGAGGCAGAGCCTCGCGGCCGCGCCGGAGGTGGGAGACCAGGGCGGGGAACATCACCGCGGCCACCGAGGAGGCCAGGCCACTCACGAACAGCGGCGAGGCACCCGGATCGGGCACCCAAGCGAGCTCCTCGATTGCCTGGCTGGCGGCCTCGGCCCAGGACACGATCGGGCCCTTTTTACCCTCCTGACGGAGCCCCACGTGCCTCAGGAACGCCAGCTGGAACTGGGCCAGCAGCCTGCCCTCGGCGGGGGTGGCCTCATAGAAGACGCTCCCACTACGCCAAACTCCGTCCACCGGCACGAAGTAGCCGAGCAGGATCCCCCAGCGGCGCAGACCTTCACGCTGCTCCGCGGGGATCTCCGCATAGATCTGGATCCCGCTCAGGTAGTTGCTGATCAAGGTGCCTGGATCGCCGGGCTCTTCCACCTGCCAGATGCCCCAGAGAGCGTGGTCAGCCCAGTCCTGCGCCCTGCGCGCCAGGTCAGGCGGCGTGGCCCGGTCTTCGACGAAGGCCTGAAGAATGGGGTGCCCCTCGTCATCGTCGTCATCGTCTGGGATCGGAGTGGCCAGCGCCCGCTCGACAGCCAGCCGCAGCACCTGGGCCGCCGGGTCCCCTTCGGCCAGGCCCTTCCAGTCCACCTCCTCTTGGCCGAGAGCGCCTTCCTCCACCCACTCGTCGACACTGGCCATGATCGCATCCATAAAGGCCGGCCTATGGGTCGCGTATGCCAGCGCCGCCTCACGCAGTTCATAGGTGGCCTGGCGGTCACGAAACCGCGCCAGCAGGGTGGCTCCGGCAGCCTGGCAGCACTCGGGGTAGGATCGCCCCGAGCCGCACGGGCAGGCCCGCGCCGAGTTGCGGTCCAGCTCCCCAAGGCGAGCCAGCCACAGCCCGCGGGCCAAATCCAGAGCGTGGTCCTGCGGATGACCAACCAGATAGCCATCGGCCCTGACCACTGCCTGCACCAGCTGACCCTGATCCGCATCCACCCGGGCCAGTCTCGGCTGCAATCCAGGGGCATCGTCGAGCGAGCGCGCCCGTTCTAGGAACTCCCGGGCCCCATCTGGGTCGCGGCCGATGAGGAAGGCGACGTCAGCAGCGAGTGTCAGGGCCACAGGGCTGTCCGGGTCCGTCAGGGCCGCCTGAGACATGGCCTCGGCCCGGGCTTGGCCCACCTCGGTCAGCAGGCGTTCGGTGAAGGCAAAATCAGGCGGACCGTCCGGAAAGAGGCGACCGAAGGCCGCCGCCGCCAACTCGGCGGGAACCTCGGGGTTGTAGATGAGGTCGAGGTCGGCCGTGACGGCTTGACGGATCGCCGCCACCTCCCGGTCGCGACGCTGCCGGCGGCGGGCGCTCTGAGCCCGCCGCCTCTGGTCCTTTTGACGTCCCCGCGACGAATGACCTGGCACTGGATCGCCTATGGTAAGCACTCGCCGGCGGGGTTGCCCAGAACTCGTCTGGGGAGCTGCCATCAGAAGCGGCGACCATCCCCACCACCTCCGGAGCCGTCGGCTTCGGGGCGACCCCAGGGCCCGTTCGCGGCCCACAACGGCTCGAGCGCCGGGCCCATTCCCAGGTGGCCGACTCAAGCGATCGGCGCGAGACCGGGCCCAGATCGCTGAAAATGGATCACAAATTCGGCCACCGGCCCACCCCCAAGAACATCATGAGCACGATGGACCAGCCAAGCCCCGAAAGTGAGACTCTCGTCCTCGGCTCCCATGAGGTGGAGAGCCTGCTCAGTCAGAGCCCGTTGGTGGACGCTGTGGCCCGAGCCCTGCGCGCCTACAGCGATGGCTCGGCGGAGGCGCCTCCCCGAGTCGCCGCCAGCACCCCGGCTGGGCTGCTGGCGGCGATGCCAGCGTACCTCCCCGGCGTGGCCCTATCCACCAAGCTGATAACCGTCTTCCCCGGCAACCACGCCCTGGGCAGGCCCTCTCACCAGGGCCTAGTCGCGCTCTTCGACGAGACCGATGGCCGCCTGCTCTGCCTGATGGACGCCGCGCCGATCACGGCTCACCGGACCGCGGCTGTCTCGACCCTGTCCGCGTTGCTGCTGGCCCGACCCGAAGCGCATATCGTGGCCATTCTTGGTACCGGCGTCCAAGCGCGTGCCCATCTGGACGCGCTGCTGGCCAGCGGCAGATTCGACCAAGTGCGGGTCGCGGGCCGCCACTCCGCCCCGATCCTCAATTGGGGACACCCCCAAGTTCAGGCGTCCACCGATTTCGAAGCGGCCGTCACCGGGGCAGACGTGGTGGTCTGCTGCACTAACGCATCGTCTCCAATCCTGGCCCTTAGTTGGTTGCGGCCCGGCTGCCATGTGATATCGGTCGGCACTGGAGCTGAGCTGGACCCTCCCACCGTTGGTCAGGGGGCAATATTCGTGGAGTGGCGCGGGGCGGTCACCAATCCACCTCCGGCCGGGGCGGTCGAACTTCAGGGCCGGGATCCTCTCACCGTTACGGAGCTGGGCGAGGTCCTGGCGGATCCTCGGCGCGGTCGCGACTCAGGGGACCAGATCACGGTCTTCAAATCGACCGGCCTCGGCGTCGAGGACTCGGCCGCCGCCCGGCTCTTGTACGACGCCGCCCGGCAGGTGGGAGTTGGCCGCACCCTTCAGTGGTGAAGGCGCTGGCCCTCCCAGCGCGTACCGGCTGATGGCAAGTACTTGGAGCTGACGAAGGCGACACTCTTCGGCCTTGCTCCGACTGGCCGTTCTTCAAACCCTGACAAATGCGCCATGGGTCTGAGGACCACCGATCGAGCCGGTGGGCTCCGGGGCGATCCCGGTTCCTGCTTCACGGCCACCTGCCGGGCGCGGCCCGGACTTACGGTCGGCTCCACAGGCAGTTAACGTCTCCGCCGCACTGGCGGTGACGGCCGGGTGGGCCCACCCGGCGAGGTTGGTCGCGGCGTTGAGGTCCCGGTCCAGGACCAGGCCGCAGCTCTGGAAGCGGTAGGTCCGCTCCGAGAGCGACAGCTCGTCCTTGACCGTCCCGCAGCCACAGCATCTCTTGGAGCTGGGGAAGAAGCGTTCTGCGACCACCAGCTCGGAGCCGTACCACTGGCACTTGTAGCTGAGCTGGCGGCGGAACCCCCAGAACCCGGAGTCGGAGAGCGCTCGGGTCAGCTTGTGAACGTGGTCACGGCGGAGGTGGGCGACCTTGCGTGGTGGCGGGCCAGCCGGCGAGCGGCCATGGCCCGATTGCGCGAGCCGCGTCGACGGCGCGTTGAGCGCTGGTCTAAGTCGGACCCTGGCCCCGATCCGTCAAGGATGCTTCCCATCTCGTGGGACCGGGCCCGCACCGGGGAGCTCAATCCAAACGGCGAACGGCGCCGACAGCCCCGTCACCGCCGCCACATCAGGGCCAGGCGCCGCTGTTCGTCAGGCTGTCGCAGCCCAGACTGTGGCGACCCCCAGAGCTTGGATCGCAGCGCCCCAGCGCCTCTCGGCGGACCCAGAGCGCCGCTCGCGTGACCCCCCGGCGGCCTGACCACAGCCCGGCCACTCACGCCGGCGAGGTACGTCGACCCAGACCACTGAGACCCTCCACGCGATCGGCACCACCGATCAAGGGGAGCAGGTACCCGAAGCCAACTACGCCGCAAGCACGAGAAGGTTGGGCGCCCCGAGCAGGGCGGCCAAGCGACGCAGGGCCCGGTGGATGAGCACCTTCACGGCGGCCACGCTGCGGTCCATCTGAGCGGCGATACTCGTCAGTTCAAGGTCCTCGCCATAACGGAGCCACAGGGCGGTGCGCTGGGCCACAGACAGGGCCCGCGACACCCGCCAGATGGTGCGGAGCGTCTCCCTTCCCGACACGATCTCAGTCGGCCCCGGGGCCGGGTCCGCCAGTGCCGCCGCCAACTCCAGACTGTAGGTGAGACGCTGCCTGCGGTAGTAATCCGCAAC
The DNA here is from genome assembly GCA_013044295.1 of Candidatus Dormiibacterota bacterium. Classification (GTDB taxonomy): domain Bacteria; phylum Chloroflexota; class Dormibacteria; order Aeolococcales; family Bog-877; genus AG-12. The sequence goes on along the minus strand of JABEUU010000033.1, from coordinate 7,411 downwards.
CCGGTTCGAAGCAATTCGATACAGCCATGGCAGGGCTGTGGCTCGCCGGTTCTGGTACACATTGGCCTTGGCGACGGCGCTGCAGAACACGTCGCCTACCAAATCCTCAGCCAGCTCCAGGCTGTTCACTCGCGCTCGCACATACCGCAACACAGCAGCGTAATGAGTCAAGTACATGGCTTCCGGATCGATGCCGATTTCATTCATGTCGCCCTGCCTTATCTGAGATGCGCCGCGTCACTCCAGTATTGGGATACCATGGCGTGAGCAGAGACTACCACATACGGACTGGTATGTGCCGCCAAGGCGACGAGCAAATGCCATCTTTTTAAGTGCTTTATTTTGACAGTCGTATGGTTGGGACCAACGTTGATACGACTGTCAAAGCATTCACGTGCCCGGCTGTGCGCAGCGACAGCCAGCCCTCGGTGCCCAACTCCAGCGTCGCACCATTTGGCATCAGCTGGTCACTGATCCCGTTTTCCAGGAAACCCTATGGCCACTAGAACGTTGGATATTGATGGTTGCAGCGACGCGGTGGGCGTGGCGCTGCCAGCACGGAGGGATCACAATGTCTCAGTGGGAATACAATATCTCGAGCACTCGAGAGCTCAACCCCGTGGCGCCGTCCGCCCCCACGTCGGCGGTTGTGCCAGCTCGGGCGGCGCGCTTTCAACTGCAGATAATCGACTCGGTCCTCGACCAACTCGAGGAGATGCACTTAACAGGCACGTACATCAATCGCCAGCGTGGGTGCCAGCAGCTGGTGGCCCGCCTTGCAACTGCACTCCGGAGCGAGCCGCCCGATCAAGTGCTGCGGGCGCGCAATTCCTATGCCCTGCATGCGGCTCTCCTCAACTGGCAGGCCATCGTCCTGGATGGCCTGGTGCCCAATCGTCGGCAACGGTTTCCCGACCTGGCCGACGAGGAGTGGACCGTACCCCGGCTGTCGAAGCTGCCGGGACAGCGCTCGGCACCTGGGCTGGCGCAGGCGATCTCCGTCAGAGCCGGCGGAGAGCCGCGTGCCTTGGGACACCGCCAGAAATGCTTGAGCTCGCGATGATGCACCAGAGCCTGGTCAGCCGCGACTGACGAGTTCGTTTCGGGCTCGCTCCCAACCACTATGACCTCACCGCCTGAAGACGGCTGGCGCTGTGCCGCCCGCCATCTCACAGCGCGGTAGCTCGCGCTGAGGTGCAGTCCCCACACCACCGTCTCAAGGTTGGTGATGCGGGCGCGACGGCGACCGAGCCCACCGCCAGAGCGGTGATCAGGTGTCCACCCACTCCTACGAGCATCGGGGGCCCCTGCAGCCGCCGGCTCCGGTGCAGGGTCTTTCAGGCGCGCTGCGGCGGCGATCGCGCCGTTGGGAGAAACTTGCGGATGCCAATGACGTTAGGCGAAGAGGACAGCGGACTGAGCGCTGCCCAGCAGACAGTGTCGGCCGCTCGAACAGTGGTGGAGGATGGCAGATGATTGATTCCGAGGCACCTCATGAGGAACGCACGGTTACCCAGGTGGAGGAGTCGCCTGGCCGGCGAGAGGCCACGACCTACCGCAACCAGGGACCGGTGACCTCCATTAGTAGCCGGCTAGGACAGCTGGTGTGGCTGGCCGCCGGGGTGGTCGCGGTCATCCTGGCCCTGGACTTCATTTTCAAGCTGATCGCCGCCAACTCCATCGGGTTTGTGGCCTTCATCGGAAGTCTGGGAGGTGCCCTCTCCGCACCCTTCCGCGGCATCCTCTCCACCACCATCACCCCTGGAGCGCACGTCACCTACTGGCCCGATTTGGCGGCGATCGTCGTCTACGCGGTCGCGGCCTGGATCGTATCCAGCCTGATCAGGATCGTGGGTAGCCCGAGGAGCCGGGGAGCTCGGCCGGCGTAGGTTAAGTTGCCGCGCCGACCACTGCCGCCACTTCACTAACCTCACGGGTGCTCCTGGCCCGGCCAAGGCAATCACCGGGGGTCGAGCCGCACGCCGGCCCCCGGATTGTCTGCCTCGGGCCGGCGCATAGCGCTTGCAGGTGAACCGGCGGGTCGGGCTGCGCCTCGCCCGAGGTACAGCGTCAGAAGAGTGCCGATTCGTTGTGACGAGCCATCTGCACCGGAGGGTCGGCCAGCGTCGGGACACCCCCACGGTCGGCCTGAGTCGAGATCCGGTGCACTCCGCAGGGCGGCAGAAGAGTGCCGGTTCGTTGTGACGAGCCATCTGTACCGGAGGGCCGGCCAGCATCGGCCCACCCCCACGGTCGGCCCTGGGTCGAGATCCGGTGCACTCCGCAGGGCGGTCCGAGTGGCCCCGGTCCGAGCACCTGCGGATGTCCGGGTGTCGGAGATCGCCGTCAGTTCCGAAACTGGCCCGTTGCCGCTCCAGATCCCGGGCAGGCATAGCGCCAAGGGGTAGCCCCTTCGCCGACGCTCCAGGCGGTCAGTCGGCAGACGACCAGCGCCCTGGTGCCCAGCCAGCCGAAGCCGAGGGCGCCGAAGACCATGATGGAGATGGGCAGCAGTGAGCCCGGAAGCGGCTGCTGCAACGAGAACGGCCCGGGAAGAATCTCCAGGAGGGGCCCAAGCCCGAGCAAAAGGACGGGGTGGATGATGTAGATCCCAAGGGAGTGGCGACTCAGACTCTGCACGATTGCGTCCAGGCGCGGCCCGCCCCACGCGATCAGAGTGGGCCCAGCCAGCCACAGGTCCCAACAGACCAGGGCGGTGAGGAGCAGCAGCGACGGGCGCAGGAAGGCGCCAGTCCCGTGGACCCAGGGACCCCAGTTGGTGGCAATCCGACCGGGGAGTCCAGCTAAAAGCAAGACCAAAGCTCCGGCCGTGGCCGGCAGGGCGACTGCTAGCCAGCGCCGGGACAGGGCCATCCACCCTGGGTGAAGACCCAGCCAGATGCCCAGGGCGAAGTACCCCACCCAGAATGGAGCCTCTTCAAAGCCAAAGTCGAGCAGGACCATTTGGCCGAGGCCGCCGTGAATCGGCAGGGCGACCCGGGCCAGCTGTAGGGAAACCTGGACCACGATCGCGGCGAGCAGAGCCACGGTTGAGCTGCGGCGCCCCTTGGGCCAGACCAGATAGAGCAGGTACAGCTGTGGGATCAGCAGCAGGAAGAAGAGGTGGCCCGCACCCCCAGCCCACCAGCCCCAGTCCTGCGAAGGGACGGGAGACATTCCCTGGAACCCAACTGTCAGTGCGAAGTAGATCAGCGCCCACGGCAGCCATGGCAGCAGAGTGCGGCTCAGGCGCCGCAGCAAGAATCGGCCAGGTGCGTCGACCCGCGGATGCACGTGAGCCAGCAGAAGGCCGCTGAGAACCACGAAGAGGGGCACCGAAACGCGCGCGGCCAGGCTGACTCCGGAATAGAACTGGTTGGCAGCGGCGGTGGCGTGCGACGGCCATGGGGAGGCGTGAATCACGATCACCAGAAACAGGGCCGCCGCCCTCACCGAGTCGGCTGGCGCCAGCCGGATGGCGGGCGGCCTTTGGTCCGCCTTCAGTTCGGGCCCGACTCCGCCGCCCCAATTGGGGGTCAGCTTCGGGGATCTGACGGCGGAATTTGTTGAGGGCACCGAGAAGGCCTCCAATTCTCACTCACGCTGGTGTGGCCGCCGAGCCAGCACCCAGCCCCGAGCGGCTGTGATCCCGCTGGGCCACGGGTCGGAGGTCGTCCCAGTGCCGCGCCACACGGCGGTCACCCTGGTTGACTAACGCCGTTTCTACCCGGGCGTTTCGCCCAGAAGGGGACGACCAGGGCAGGGCCACTTGAACGAGCATTCCGGCGTCCACGCGCCCAGACCGATGGCGACTATGGTGAGATCGGCCGGCGGAGACATCTTCAAATCAAGCCACCTCGGCGACCGGGCCGCTCGCCAGTGCCAAGCGCGGTGCCTGGCCCGCGGAGCCAAACCCCAAGCGACAGGCCGGTGGCCCCGTCGATGGCGTGGCCGAGATGGGACGTTTCCGCCCGCCAGCAACACCTGCGGTGGTGCGCTGACGGGCGGAATGGGGAGAGCTCTGGCTTCGCGTCCGGGGCAGGTAGACCGGCGGAATGGCCATGACAGAGGAGGGACTCGTCGTGCTCTCGACCACAGGGAAGGGTCTGGAGGACAGTAGCAGCCCAGGGTCCCGGATGGGAGTTGCGTTGGCGGATTTCACCGTCGATCCCCTGGCTGGGAGAGAAAGTTTCCGCCCGCCAGCAACACCCGCGGTGGTGCGCCGACGGGCGGAATGGGGGGAGCTATGGCCTCACGTCCGGGGAAGGTAGGCCGGCGGAATGGCCATTACGGCGGAAGGACTCGTCGTGCTCTCCACCAGGAGTAAGGGTCTGGACAGCAGCAGCCAACGGAGCGGAATGGGAGTTGGGTTGGCGGGAGTTGGCAGGAACGGGGCCAGCGCCCAAAGCACTCGCCAGATAGTCCAGGGCGCTGACCAGAGCCGCGTGAGACTGGGTGGGCATCGCGGCCAGCAAGCCCGCGACCGCCGCGTCCTGGGCAACCTGGTGCGCCCTGACCGTGCTGCGCCCAGCTGCAGTTGGGACTAGCCTCACCACCCTTCGGTCGTCGCTCTCAGCTAGACGCTCTGCGGCCCCCGACCTAACCAGGCGGTCCGCCAGCGCGGTCGCCGTTCCGGCGCTCACCCCCAGAACGTGGGCGAATTCGCGCATCGTGAGGCCGTCGGCGGGCAGACTGCGGACGGCCTCCATCTGATGGACGGTCAGGAGCAGTCCATTACGCGACGGCAGGGACGTCCCCGGCGCCATTGCCGAGACAAACGGACCCAGCCATGCGCTCAGCAACCCACCCAGGGAACCTGCGGTGGGGCCGAGTCCGGCCGGCCGAGTCGACCTTGCGTCCGTCACCGGTATCTCCCGAGCGGTCATGGCCTGACTTGGCCAGCGATGGTGGGATCAGGGCGAGGCATCTAAGGGACTCCTGAGGTATTGGCCCCTGATTGTCGGCGGGCCAGGCTGGTCTTCTTCCGAGCCTCATCTTGCTCGGCCAGATTCCCGATGTCGGTCCGGTACCGTACGGAGATCGTCATGAGTCACCCGAGGCGAAGCCGACAGGTGCCTGCCCCACTTCGAAGCTTGGACCGCTCCCGCCCCCGATGGGTCAGAAGGAGACGGTGCCGAGCCTAGGCGGCCACGTGACCGCATCGCCACAGGTAGCGGTCGCCGCAGGAAGGGCTCGCGTACTAAGGACGCACCCGGAGCTCGACAAGGACGGCACTGATCGCCCGCGGGACCGCAGTCGGCGCCGAGGCCATGGCGAAGCCCAGAATCCGCGACGGATCGAGGCTCGACTGGCATTCCGAGCTGGGCGGACACCCGCGCCGACCGGCGACTGCCAGGGCGCGGCGCAGGGCGTTGGCTGACAGGTGTGGCGGGCGAAGCCGGTACCCGTCGCGACCAGGCCGGCGCAGTCCCGGCGGGTCATCGTGCGCCAAGCAGGCCCGTGGCAATTCGCCATGGGCAGCTCTCGCTGAAAGCCGCAGCGACGCTTGCCTCAACCTATAATTGTTGTCTCCCATTCATGGCGACGACGGCGTAGCGGCAGGGGAGAACGGGCACATGACTGGACACGAGGAGACGGGCGTGAGCGTCAACGGGAATGGCAATGGCTCGCTGGCCGGCAACCGCATCCTCGAGGCCCTCCCGGTAGCTGACAGGGACCGGCTCAACTCCAAGCTTGCCCCCACCTTCCTGAGGGTCAAGACGGTGCTCTTCGAGCCCGGGCAGCCGGTGGACGCGGTCTACTTCCCTCTTGACGGAGTTGTATCGCTGGTGACGCCGCTTGAGGATGGGGCAATCGTGGAGGTGGCCACGGTTGGCAACGAGGGAATCGTCGGGGTCCCCCTGATCCCAGGGGGGAGCTTCGCCGTGCGGGCCATCTCCCAGGTGGCCGGCCGCTGTTTGACAATGTCGGCCGACAACTTCCTGGCGGAGTTGGCAACCAGCCCGACTATCGCGCAGCTGGTCCAGACCTACGTGCTGGCCCTGTTTGGACAGATCTCCCAGGCGGCCGCGTGCAACCGGCTGCATACCAATGAGGAGCGCCTGAGCCGCTGGCTCCTGATGAGCCACGACCGGGTCGGGGCCGACAAGTTCCTCATCACCCACGAGTTCCTGGCCCAGATGCTGGGATCGCGGCGGGCCACAGTGACGCTCTCCGCCGGGTTGCTTCAGACAGCTGGCCTCATCCGCTACAGCCGCGGCCATGTGGAGATCGTCGACCGCAGAGGCCTGGAGGCGGCCGCGTGCGAGTGCTACCAGGTAACCAGGGACGAACTCGCCAAGGTGGCGGCCTTCGGGCACACCCTGACGCGCAACTGAGCGGCGTCCTTCACCCCGGTCGAAGCCCGATCCGGCACCAACGCGTGCGCCTCCCTCCTGCCCACACCAGCAGACACCCCCCTGGCCCAGCGCCCGGGGAGCGCCGACTGAGATGGCTCGCCGTCACCAGGAACCAGACGCCAAACACGCGATCCGGGGGGCGGAGCACACCGCCGTCCGCGGTCGGTTACCCTTAATCCGGGAGGGCGATTCGCACCGGTATCAACCACGGCCGCCCCACCATGGGCCGGTCATAGGGAGGTGGTCTTGGCGACACTGCCCCGGCCCCACGTGGCGATGATCGCCCACGATGGGAAGAAGGCGGACATGGTGGCATTCGCCACCTACAACCGGGAGCGTCTCAAGAGCTGTTACCTGCTGGCGACCAGCACCACCGGCAGCCTACTCGAGGAGAAGGTCGGCCTGGAGGTCCATCGGCTCAAGTCGGGACCGCTCGGCGGGGACGCTCAGATGGCCGCCCGAGTGGTTGAGGGCGAGGTCGACGCGGTCATCTTCATCGTCGACCCCCTCGGCAAGCACCCCCACGATCCCGACATCCAAACCCTGCTGCGCGTCTGCAACGTCCACGATGTCCCGCTGGCGACCAACATCGCGACCGCCGACATCCTGATGGGCTCGGAAGTGCTCTGGGAGAAGGCCAGGGTCAGGGCCAGCGCCCGGCACCGGAGCCGGCAGGGAAACCCGGGTGGGCCAAATCGAGCGCCGGGGATGCCGCTGGAGGATTGAGCGCGGCGCGAAGGACTGCCCCCGGCAATACTGATGCCGGCCCCGCCCTCGGCCGACTGCTGCTGGACCAACCGGTCGCTGCCTCAGACTGGAAGCTCAGGCACCGGCGGGATTATCGGCCGCAGCGCCCCAGCGGCGTGGGCCCGAAGCTCTGGTCGCGACCGGCGCCGCGCCGTCAGCTTGACCATGGCCGGCCCAGGGCGGACCGTCCCGAGCACGGCTGGTGTCCCCTCTCCGACCACCGGAAGCACCGCCGGGTCGAGCAGCACCACCTGCAGCGCCAGCTCGGCCGCCCCCATGAGCACGGCCTCGCGCCCGAACTTGGG
>JABEUU010000174.1 GCA_013044295.1 Candidatus Dormiibacterota bacterium | reverse complement strand
GGCCGGCCTGGGCGGGGTGCCCGCCAACGCTAAGGCGGTGGCGGTGAACGTCACGGTGACCGACACCACGGCCGCCGGCTATCTGACCGTCTACCCTGGTGGGGCACGTCCGACGGCGTCCAACCTCAACTGGGCCTCCGGGCGGACGGTGCCGAACCTGGTGGTCGTGGAGCTCAACTCCAGCGGCGGGCTCACCCTCTACAACTACGCCGGGTCAACGGATGTCGTCCTGGACGTGCTGGGGTACTACACCACGGCGGGCGGGTCGGGGACCCAGTTCAACGCCCTGGCCAAGCCGGTCCGGATCTGCGACAGCCGCTCTGGCAGCCAGCCGTCGAACCAGTGCACCGGGAAGACGATGGCCCAGAACAGCACCATGGTGGTTCAGGTGACGGGCCTGGCGGGGGTTCCGGCGGACGCCCAGGCGGTGGTGCTGAACGTGACCGCGACCAATACCTCTGCGAGCGGCTACCTGACCGTGTATCCGGGCGGGACGCGGCCGTTGGCTTCGAACCTGAACTGGATCTCCGGGCAGACGGTGCCCAACCTGGTCATCGGGCGGCTCAGCTCGAGCGGCAAGATCACGCTCTACAACTACGCCGGCTCGACGGATGTGATCGTGGATGTCATGGGCTGGTACAGCTGAGGCAGGAACGCGGCTGCCTCAGCTGTACGGCGGGGCCGGGAGCGGCGGCCCCGCCGCCCGGGGTGCGACCGTGACGGGGACCCAGCGGATGGATTCACGGGGAGACCTAGAGGCCAGGCGGTCGCACGGAGGCCTCAATCCAGGGCCGGGCCGCGGGCGACTCATGGGATGCTCGCGGCCGCCTCGACCGAGGCCGCAGTCGCGCTCCTCATGGCGCCCATGTTAGTGCCCGACTTGGGGGATCAGGCTGAGTGTGGCGCGGCGGGTGATGGTCGCCGGCCGCCTGATGCACCAGTCCCTTGCTCGCCAAGGCGGTACCAGGCGCGCCAAGCCCGGCGGGTCTGGCTGGCGGACGCTCCTGAGAGGTCCGCGCGCGACCAGCGCGTTGCGGCGCGGCCGCCCGCAGGGCTCGCTGGCCGAGCCCACCGGCCGTCATCTGGTCCAGGCGCGCCGAGGGGATCTCCGCACAAACAATGGGGCGAATCCCCGATGTTATCCCGTCCCGGCCGGCGCACTCTGAGCCTGATGGTGGGTTCGACTACCGCGGAGTGAGCCGTGATCACAGCGGCGGATCACCAGCCCGGCGCACCGGATTCGGGCGTGGGGCTCGGGGTGCGGGTGACCAGGGAGGTGGCGATGCGAGAGGTGCCGAACCATGGTTGGTCGGCTCGGGGGACGAGCAGCGTCGCGGTCCGGGGCGGCCAGGGAGGCCGCTCGCCCGCGGCCGGGAGATGACCAGCTGGTGTCAGACCAAGAGCGGGTGCATGCCGAAGGGGCCCAGGGCCTCACCATGCGCATCCAGGTGGAGCCGGGCGCCCGGTTCGCCGGCGTGGTGGCGTGCGAGGGGGTCCGCCAGCCGCGCCGCTTTGACGGTTGGGTCGAGTTCATGGGCGCGGTCGCCGAACTCCGCAGCGAGAGAGAAGGCGGGCGCCCCGACTCCGACGACTCATGACTTACACGTTGGAGGGAACCATGGCACACGATCAGACCGTCAGACCAGATGAGGCGCGCTTGCGGTGGTGGGGTGCCGGAGGCGTGGTCATGCTGGCCGCGATGACCCTGCTGCCGGCCGCCTGCGGCGCGCCCTCAAAGTCCGCCACGACCGGCACCACGCCGAACCCCAGCCGGTCCGCGCCGGCCACCGCTCCCGGGACGATCTCGCAGTCACAGCAGTTCCTCTCCAAGCTCCAGACCGGCGAGCACTCGACGTTCCTGGCCACCTACCGCATGGTCGGCGGTGGCGAGCCCGCCGCCATGACGCTCACCATCGCGGTTGACGGGAGCAATGCCAAGTTCGGCGTGCAGTCCGCGACGGGGAGCAATTTAGAGGAGATCTCGATAGCCGCGGGTAGCGTCTTCTGCACCCAGGGTGGTGGCGGCCCCTGGTTCTGTGTACACGAGGTCGCCGGCGCGGGTGCTGGGCTGGCCGCCCTCGCCGCGCTCTACGCGCCGCGGAGTCTCCTCAAGATCGTGCGGGCCGAGGTGGCGGCGGAGACCTCAGGTGGGCAGATCACGAGCAGCTCCCGCACGCTGAACGGTGTCTCGATGTCCTGCCTGACCCTGGCCGAACACCCCGGCGTGGTCACCGGGGCGACCTACTGCATCACCAGCCAGGGCGTCCTGGGGTACGCCTCTTCGGCGGGACCTCCGGCTTCCAGCATGACCCTCCTCAGCTTCTCGACCTCGATCCCGAGCGGGGAGTTCACACCTCCGGCGACGCCTCAGGCGCAGCCTTCGAGCTGACCGCAAGCGCCAACTCCGCAACGATATTTCGGCCGCCAGGTATAGAAAGGAACCAACCATGGACTGGAAGAAGCTCTCCCCCGTCGACTGGGTCGTCGGAGCAGCCGGACTGCTCTTGGTGATCGACCTGGTCGCACTCCCCTGGATCGATGTCTCCTACGCGTACGGGCCGTTCGGGGCCTCGATCACCGCCAGCGGCGTCAGTGGCCCTGACGGTTTCCTCGGCTGGCTGGCGCTACTCCTGGCGCTGGCGACGGTGGCGGACCTCGGACTGGAGCGGCTGACCACGGTGCAGCTCCCGGAGCTGCCGATGCCCCGCCCGCAGTTGCGCGCCGTCGGCGCGGGGGCGGCACTGGTTCTGGTGCTGCTGGAGTTCATCCTGCACCTGGATCCCAGGTATCTCGGCTTCGGCTGCTGGTTGGCCCTGATCGCCGCCGCCGTGTTCGTCGTCGCGGCGATCAGGTCGCGCCAAGAGGGAGCGCTGGAACGGGCCTGAGCACGGGGCCACGGGGTGGACTGGGAGACCTGTCCGCCCGGCACTCTGGCGAAGGAAGCCCGCCCGCGGTCGGCCCCGCTCCCCTCGCGGCGCGCCCAGCGTCACCGTTCACCGTCGGGGAGGCGGGTGCAGCTCGCCTACGTCTCCCGCACCGGTTGGCGGCATCCTCTACTGAAGCTGCAGAACCACCCTCTCGCCCGCGGGACCGGTGGGGCTGCCCGACAACAGATATCCGCTCACCTTGGCTGCCCGGCTCAGCTGCAGGATGTAGACCGCTCCGGAGAAGCCAGCCACGTGGCCCGGCTGGACGCTGGTGACCAGCTCGCCCGGCGGCGGCTGGGCGACTGCGGTGCCGGCCGCGACTCCCTGCATCTCCACGTAGAGGGTCTGGGCGCCGTCGAAGCCGGTGGTGATCTTGGGAGCGCCGCTGCCCGAGCCCAGCTGGAAGACCACCCAGAGCTGGGTGCCGTTCTGGTGCAGCCCGTAGCGGGCGTTCTGGACCTGGTAGCCACTGCCGCTGGAGCCGAAGCTCTGGGTGCCACTGAGGGCGATGGCCGGGGCCGTGGAGGGCGGCGGCGTGGGACTGGTGGCGGGGGTGGCCTTGGACCCCGATGGCGAGTTCACATTGGTACCCGGCGTCGGGCTCGTGGTGGTGTGATGGGTGAGGGTCCAGCCGATCATGACTACCGCCAGGGCCGCTATGGCGATGGTCGCGGTCTTGGTCCAGCTGCGTGGGGTGGCGCCGCCCCGGGCCAGCGGCGGCTTGCCATCCCGAGAATCTCTGCCCTCGTGCAGGCGCGCAGGGGCTCTCCGACTCGGAGGGGGGACGGCTCGGTCGGCGGTGCCCGCCGCAGCGGCCGCCGCGGGCCGAACCGGGGTGAAGCCAGAGCGAGAGGGGCGAGGCTCGTCGTCCTTGAACGCGGAGCCCGCCAGAGGCGAGGTCCGGTCCGCGCTTCGCGCCAGGGCATCCAAGGGCGGCTTGCTGGCTCCGATGTCGGGCAGCCCGAGGTTCAAGTCGGCGTTCGGGCTCCAACCCTTCTCCTGCGCCCTGAGGATCGATGGCGGCGGCGGAATTCCGGCCGGTCCCAGACGGTCGGGCTCCTCTGGAACTTCGGAGGGCTGCACCGAGGAACGAGCGCTGGCGAGGTCATCGCGGCCCAGGATCGCCGACTCCTCCAGGGCCACCTGCATCATCTCCTCCCGATCTGGGGTTGACTGCTCCGGCTCCGAGTCGGGCCAGCCCCCGCCCACGACCCCTTCGGATGCCACGGGCGGGATGGAATCTGGGTCGGGATCGGGAGAGGGTCCCGGGGCTGGCGCCAGGCGCTCTGCAGGCCGGTCGGGCTCGGCCTCATCGGGCGGGAGGGCACCTGGCAGCGGCATGAAAACAGGGAATTGCTCGGACTCCTCTGTCGGCACCTGCCAAAGGTCGTTGACGGGTGCCTCCGCGGCTGCCGGCCCGGCGCCAGCGCGGACCTGGGGCGGTCCCCCAGCGGTCCCGGTCCCCATCTCGGCCGGATCCAGGTGGCCCGCCTGAGGCGTTCCATTTACGGTAATGAGCCAGTTGTCGGCGGGCGCGCCGGGAGTCTCTTGAAGGGGGTCTAGCGCGAGATCCGGCGCGCTCGGCGCTGGCATTGCGGGCAAATCAGGTTGGGGGGCCCGCCGGAACACCTCGAGGTCGCTGTCGACCGGTGCGGAGTCGGTGGGCGCTACCACCTCGACCGGGCCGCTATCGGGCGTGGCTGGAGCCGGCGGGTCGGGCTCGGCGATGTCGATGGGCTGGGAGCCGATCCCCATCAGGTTGAACGGATCAGGTCCCGGTTCCACCAGCGTCCTATCGCTCTCAGCCTCCGCATTCTTGGGCGGGTCGATCGGTCCCTCGGCGTCTGGCTGCGCGGCCGCGATGACCTTGGCGCGTTCCAGCAAGGCGGTCGCGGTGCCGGCCGGCACGGTGACCTTCACCAACTGGGAGATGCGTTCAGTCTCCTCGCGCAGGTAACGCATCCCGGTGCGACAGCGCTCGCAGGTGACCAGGTGCGACTCCAGCTCCGCCTGCCGCTCCTTGGATAGCTCGCCATCCAGGGCACAGCTCAGGGTGAGCAGGCTACATTTCATGGTCAGATCGAGATGTCCCGGTAGATACTGCCAAACTCGCGCCGGGCCGCCGCCACCAGCCGGGAGGCGGCCTCGGGCGAGCACTCCAAGGCAACCCCGATCTCACGGTAGCTGAGCTTGGCGAGGTCACGAAGCAGGAGCGCTGATCTCCGGCTGAACTCGGTCGCGAGCAGGGCCCGCTTGGCGGTGTTGATCCGATTGGCATCGGCGGCACTCGAGCCCAGGCTGATCAGGGGAGGGCGCTTGCTGAAGAGCCGGGCCACCCCCTTGCGCTGAGGCGGGAAGTGCTGGTGCTGGCGGGCCGCCCGGGTGACCGCTCGGTAAAGGATGGCCCGGCCGTCACGCTGCAGGCTCGCGGGGGGAAAGTGGCGAGCGTAAAACATACCTGCCGTCACATACTCCACCGCCTCCTCCGGGGTTCCGGTCAGGTGGATCGCGTAGGTGACCAAGGCGTCGAGATGCTGGCGGGCGAAGTCCTCCAGCGTGCTCGCGGCGGTTTGAGGTCGTTCTAGGACGGTGTTCATGACGTGGCGTGTGGTGACACGCGAGCTGGGCGCAAGCATAGCCTGGTGGCCCTGAAACTGCAAGTGGTCCAATTCCCTCGCTGGGCAGCACGACCTTTGCCGATCGTTCCCTCCTCGGCGACGACCTTGGGGCTCGGGGGGAACGGTGCCCAGTCGGGGCCCCGGCCGCGTCCCCCAACTGGGCCGAATGTGGCTGCCCGCTGGAGGGCGTCCCGGCTGCGGTGGCTCCAGTCTCGGCGCCTGGGCGGCGGTCCGTCAGAATGCCATCTCTGGCCTTGTCAAGGTCGGTCCAGGTGGGCCGCCACGCCACCACGCACCCTGGGCCGCTCCTCTTCGCGGCTAGCCCGTGGGTGGCGATCTGTCACATTTATCCGGACCATGGTGCTCCATCAAACCCGACCGACCGAATCGCGGCCAGGCCAGCCGGCGCCCGGCCTGCGTCGGACCCCAGGGCGCCCGCCCGCTGCTCGGGCGGGCGACTGGCCAGAGGGCGTCCCGGCCAACCCGCCAAGGGCGCCCGGAGCCAGGACCTGGCCAGGATGCGTCCGGCCGGACCGTCACACCCCGGTCGGGGGCGGACCGATCGTGGCGCATGCGAATGACGGAACGGGACGGCCGGCGTGGGAACGGCCACCGACCAGCGGTGCCCGGGGCGGGGCTGAAGGTGGCTGAAAAGGCCGTGGCCGGAGTCGCCGGCCCAGCCATCCAGCTGGTTGACCTGACCAAGCGCTACCGGGCCAACCTGGCAGTGGCGGGGGTCACGATGAGCGTGCCCCGGGGGGAGGTGTTCGGATTCCTGGGCCCCAACGGCGCCGGCAAGACCACCGTGGTGAAGCTCCTGCTGGGGCTGGCGCGGCCATCCTTGGGCCAGGGCGCGGTGCTCGGAGAGCCGCTCGGGTCTCGCGAGGCGAGGCGCCGGATCGGCTACCTGCCCGAGCTCTTCCGGTACCAGGGCTGGCTGGAGGCTCGCGAGGTCCTCGCTCTGCACTGCGAGCTTGCCGGCGTGCCCCTGCGACTCCGCCCCGGGGCGATCGAGACCGCCCTTGAGACGGCGGGCCTGGCCGACCGTGGGCGGGATCGAGTTGAGACCTTCTCCAAGGGTATGCAGCAGCGTCTGGGCTTGGCAGTGGCCCTGCTCGGCGACCCACAACTGGTACTGCTGGACGAGCCCACCTCGGCCCTCGACCCGGTCGGGCGCCACGACGTGCGCGATATCATCCGCGGCCTCAAGCAGCGGGGGGTGGCTGTCTTCCTCAACTCCCACCTTCTCTCGGAGGTGGAGCAGGTTTGCGACCGGGTGGCCGTGGTCGACCACGGTCGCGTCGTTGCCCAGGGCCCGCTGGCCGAGCTGCTGGCCGCGCCCCAGGTGCGCATCCGATGCACCGGCCTGGGCGGTGAGTCGATGGCAGGGCTGAGGCGCCGCTGGGCATTCCATCAGGACGGGGACTGGCTTTCCGTGGCTGGGATTGCCGCCGCGGAGGTGCCGGACCTGGTGGCCGCGCTGGTCAGCGCTGGGGCCAGGATCCACGCCGTCGAACCCGGCCAGCAGACCTTGGAAGAACGCTTCCTCCAGTTGGTGGAGCAGCCGTGACGCCGACCCTGATCATCATGCGCTTGACCTTTCGCGAGTTGGTGCGGCGCCGACTGGTGCTGGCCCTGCTAGCCCTCACGGCCCTGGTGATGGCGCTCACCGTCTGGGGCTTCTCCCGGGTTCCCGGGCTCCGAATCGGGGGGCTACCGCTGACTCCCGGGGAGGTCCAGGCCGCTTCCGGGCAGCTGCTCCTCCTGGTCATGTTCATGTTCAGCTTCGTGCTGGCCCTGACGTGTGCCTTTCTGGCGGCTCCGGCGATGGCGGGCGACCTCGAGTCCGGCATCGACCAGGCCCTGCTCGCCCGACCCATCCGCCGCGAAGAGCTGCTGCTGGGACGTTGGCTGGGTCTGGCGCTGCCGATCCTCGTCTACACCGTCAGCTCGTCGTCCATCGAGTTCCTGCTGGTGGACTGGACCACCGGCTATCTGCCCGGCCAGGTGGTGGGCGCCGAGGCGGCGCTCTTCTGCGAGGGATTGGTGTTGCTGACATTCACCCTGGCCCTGAGCACTCGGATGTCCGCCATCACGGCCGGGGTGATCGCTGTGATCGCCTTTGGGTCCATGTGGCTGGGCGGGGTGGCGGGCGCCTTCGGAGCAGTCTTCCACAACGCCGCGATCACGGACGTGGGCGTGGCCACCCACCTGCTGGTACCCACCGATGGGCTCTGGCGGGCGGCCGTCTTCGCCATCGAGCCCAGCTCCTTTGCCATCGCCGCTCGTGGCGCTCTGGGCTCCACCTTCGCGGCGGCCTCGGGTCCGACGGTCGCCTACCTGGCTTGGGTCGGGGGATGGTTGCTGGCGGTGCTCCTCCTGTCGCTCTACTCCTTCCGGCATCGCGAGGTCTGAGCCATCTCGGCGGGGCTGTCTGCACGTTGCGCCAGAACTGGGCGTCAGATTGGGGCCATGCCCGCCGGTGAGCTCGCGGGGCGCCCCCGGCCGCGCCTTCGGCACAGCGGGCCGAGCCAGCCCTCGGGTGGCCGTCGCCGGCCGACCCCGGAAGGGCGTCCGACCGGGGCGATCACGGCCGACTGGTGAGTAGGACTGGGTCCGGGCCGAGGCGGTCAGGAAGGGCCAGGCCGCAGTCATGGTAGGCGGCGGCCGGGATACCGATGTCGGCCAGCCAGAGCCGTCCCACCCAGTGGCGCGCGGCGGGGGTCTGGCAGCCGACCTTGGCGGCCCCCAGCATCAGGGTGTGGTCGGCGCGGACGCAGTCCCCCTCGACACCACCCGTGTCGGCGTCGAGGCCACTGGGAAGGTCGATCGCCAGCACCGTCGCCGACGAGCGATTAATTCGACGGATCAGGGTCGCCGTCGGATCCCTGGGCGCACCCACGGCCCCGGTGCCGAGCAGCCCATCGATGATCAGGTCAGGACGGTCCAGAGCCAATCCCGCGACCCGGTCGAGTTCGCCGGGGCGAGCCAGCAGGAGCTCAGCCCCGCCGTCGGCCGCGGCCCGGGCCTGCTCGCTCTGGGGCGCTTGGTCTTGTGCTCCGAGCAGCAGGCAGTGGACGGAGAAGCCCCAGGTGCTGAGGTGGCGAGCGCAGCCCAGGGCATCTCCTCCGTTGTTGCCCCGGCCGACCATGACCGCGACCTCGCCATGGAGCGCGCTGATCTCGGAGAGCAGCTGGCGCGCCAGGGTGGCGCACTGGAAGCCGGCCAGGGCCATCAGCATCGGGGCGGGAACGCCATGCCGCTCCGCCGCCGCATCGAGGGCTCGCGCCTGCTCCCTGGTCGCCGCCACCGGCTCGGTCATCCTGGAGCTGTCCGCACCACGTGCCCAGTTGTCTCGAGGGAGGCGATCTCGGCCCACGCCACCCGCACCCGGTCTCCTGGATGGAGGTTCAGCCTGGCGGCGGCGCTGACCCGGTTGCCGGCCAGTTCCAGGTGCCCAGCGCTGTTCCAGAGCAGGCCAACCTCGCCGTCGATCTCCGAGTAGGTGTTGACGACCTGCCCCACGACCCGTCCGTTGGGCAGGGACACCGCCGCCGGGATGGGGGCGTACCAGGGGGTCCTGGCGACTCCCAGGATGACATTGCCGAAGTGGTCGACGACCACCACCCTGGTGGCGGTTCCGGACACGTCCCCCTCGGGCAGGAACTCGGGGAGCAGCTTGGGGCTGTGGATGCGGCTTCCCAGCTCCTCCACCTTGAGGGTTCCAGCCGCGACCCTGGCCGCCAGCGGGCCGATCAGGTCACGGCCGTGAAAGGTGGGGCTCAGCTGAGTCGGCCGGTGCGCCTGCTCGTCGATGCGTACCGCCAGGCGCTCCCGCCCCCGTTGCCACATGAAGTGCAGCAGGCCGTTGTCGGGCGCCACCACCACCTGCCCGTCGATTAGCGCGGCCACCAGCGGTCGGGGGCCCCCCACCCCTGGATCGACCACCACACAGTGGACCGTCCCACCGGGGAAGGCGGGGGCGGAGGCGGCCAGCCAGTAGGCGCCGGCACCGATGTCACCCGGGGGCAGCCCGTGCGTGATCGTCTCCACCCGCAGCTGGGGGGCCACCCCCAGCACGGCTCCCAGGAGCGCCCCTCCGTAGCCGTCGGCGGTCCCAAAGTCGGTCAGTAGAGTGAGGATCGAGGCCATCAGACGGGGCCATTGTCCGTCATGGGAACGGCCGGCGAGGCAATCGCAGCCGCCAGCCGACGAAAAAAGAGCGGGGCGGCCCTGGGGCCACCCCGCTCCCTACGCTCCGGCCGTGAGGCCGGGCTGAGACTCAGTACTCGGGCATCGCCGGCGCGCCGGCCGCCTTCTTCTCGGGAAGGTCGGTGATCAGAGACTCAGTGGTCAGCAGCAGGCCCGCGATCGAGGCTGCGTTCTGGACCGCCGAGCGGGTCACCTTGGTGGGATCGATGATCCCGGCCTTGACCATGTCGACGTACTCGCCGGTGGCGGCGTTGTAACCCTGTCCCGCGGGCAGGCTGCGGATCTTCTCCACCACCACCGAACCCTCGGCTCCGGCGTTGTTGGCGATCTGCCGGGCCGGCTCTTCCAGAGCTCGGCGGACGATGGTCACTCCGATCTGCTCGTCGCCCTCCAGCTGCACGTCCTTGAGTGCGGTCTGCGCCAACAGCAGCACGGTGCCACCGCCGGGCACGATGCCCTCCTCAACCGCAGCGCGGGTGGCGGACACAGCGTCCTCCATGCGGTGCTTGCGCTCCTTGAGCTCGGTCTCGGTGGCGGCCCCGACCTTGATCACGGCCACACCGCCGGCCAGCTTGGCGAGACGCTCCTGGAGCTTCTCCTTGTCCCAGTCGCTGGTGGACTTGTCGATCTCGGCCTTGATCTGCTCGATCCGCCCCTTGATGGCGTCGCCGCTGCCGGCACCCTCCACGATGGTGGTGTCGTCCTTGGTCACCTTGACCATGCGCGCGCGCCCCAGCTGGCCCAGCTGCACGCTGTCGAGCTTGAGGCCCAACTCGTCGCTGATCACGGTCCCACCGGTCAGGATGGCGATGTCCTGGAGCATGGCCTTGCGGCGGTCCCCAAACCCAGGAGCCTTGACCGCCACGGCGGTGAAGATGCCCCGGATCTTGTTGACGATGAGGGTCGCCAGCGCCTCGCCGTCGATGTCCTCAGCCACCACCATCAAGGGCTTGCCACTCTGGTGGATCTTTTCGACCACCGGCAGCAAGTCGGCGATGGCGGAGATCTTGCGGTCGGTGATCAGGATGTAGGGGTCCTCGAGGACAGCCTCCATGGCCTGGGTGTTGGTCACCATGTACGGGCTGATGTAGCCCTTGTCGAACTGCATCCCCTCGACCAGGTCCAGCTCGGTCGCGATCCCCTTCGACTCCTCGACGGTGATGACCCCGTCCTTGCCGACCTTCTCCATGGCCTCAGCGACGGTTTCGCCGATGCTGGTGTCGGCCGCCGAGATCGAGGCCACCTGGGCGATCTTCTCGCGCTCGCTGATCGGCACCGAGTGCTTCTTAATTTCCTCGACAACCAGGTCCACTGCCTTCTGGATGCCAGCCTTCACCTGCACCGGGTTGGCGCCATGGGCGACGTGCCGGAACCCCTCGTTGATCATCGCCGAGGCCAGCACGGTGGCGGTGGTGGTGCCGTCTCCGGCGATGTCGTTGGTCTTGCTGGCGACTTCCTTGACCAGCTGGGCGCCCATGTTCTCGAAGGGGTCCTCAAGGTCGATCTCCTTGGCGATCGTGACCCCGTCATTGGTGATGGTGGGGCTGCCGAACTTCTTGTCCAGCACCACGTTGCGCCCCTTCGGTCCGATCGTGATCCGGACCGCGTCCGCGACCTTGTC
>JABEUU010000032.1 GCA_013044295.1 Candidatus Dormiibacterota bacterium | reverse complement strand
GCCGGTTGCCCACCCACCTCGAACTTCGGCTGCTTGAGGCGACCCCAGGAGTCCTCGCGGGCAGCTCGGTGCTTGCCAGCGGCCATGGCGGCGGCGGGTGGACTCAGGCGAACCAGCTCCGAGTCCGGCAGGGCGTACGACTCCTGCTCGACGATCCAAGGTCCGAGCTGGTGGGGGGAGACGTAGGTGGGTGGGATTGCCAACGGCGGTTGGCGAGGGCCGCGCTTCCTGAGTCGACGCCACTAAAGTCCAGACCGCGCGTTGCGCGGCGTTCTTGCAGCGGGCGCCGACCGGGAAAGTGAGCGCAAATGGGCAGCTACAAGTACAAGTATTAGTAGCAAATGGCCAGAAAGTGGCGCAGCAGGGACCTGACCTTCGCATGAGCGTCGCGAGTCGCGACCTCGACCAGCTCACTCAGCACCGTCTCGTCCACGTCGACCAGCTCGACACTGGCTGCCGCGGCACAGCTGGTCACGACGGCGAGTTTACTGGTCGACAAATACGGGTGGCGGACGGGTGCCTACACCGCCACCTTGAAGATGCGGGCCCGTCCCTGGGTGGGTGATCCACCGTCGGCGACCTCACTTGAGTTCATAGCGGAAAGTCTCCCGCAGAGGATCCAGCTCCGCACTCTCTGTAAGCACCCACAAATGAAGGGTGCGGAAATCCATCCTCATCAGCTACTTTGCCGCCTTTCCCTGAAGCAGAAAGCGGACCGCCTTCAGATACCGCCTTTGCCACCGGGGTCGCCATCCCCTGGGCGGGCAACGTCGATTTCGAGCGCAGGGCCTTTGTGAGGTGGCCGAAGAGCCATGGCGAACCGTGGCCTCAGCCACTCAGGGGCCTCGGACTCGCCGATCACAGGGAGAGGGGAGGGGGGCGCGAGAACAGGACTCCGCCGCTTTACTCCGGTGGTAGAGTAGTAAAGGTATGAGCAAGGTGTCGCGCAAGCATCAGATCACCATCCCCGTCCGCGTGCTTCGCGCGGCCGGCATTGCTTCCGGTGACAACGTGATCGTTCGCGCCAGCGCTCCGGGCCGCATCGAAGTGGAGCGCGCCGACGAGCTCGTCAGCCGCTACGCTGGCAGTCTCCCGCCGGGCACCTATCCCCCCGGCTACCTGGAGCAGTTGCGCGGCGAATGGGTTCGGTAGCCCTCGACGCCGACGTCCTCATCGGCTTCCTGGACCCCTCGGACGCTCAGCACGACCGCGCCGTGACCGAGTTGCGCCCACGGATCACAGCTGGCGACCGACTCTTGATCAGCGCCAGCGTCTACGCTGAAGTGCTCGTCCGTCCGCTGCTGGCTGGCACCGACGCCACAGTGGATGACTTCCTCGACTCGGTCCGGGCCGAGGTGGTCCCCGTCGATCGCTCGATCGCCCGCCAGGCTGCCCAGCTCAGAGCCCGCCACAACACCCTGCGCCTCCCCGACGCTTTCTCCCTCGCCACCGCGCTGATCTTGGGGGTAGGGCTTCTGACGTTGGACGAGGCACTGCGACGGGTCGCCGAGCGCGAGGGCGGCGGCTGACCATCCGCACCGTTCGGCCAGTGTCACGGCCCTCCGGTGAGGTAGCCCAAATCACAGGCCAGCGTGGTCGCATCGAGGACCCGTATTGTGGGACGGTCGTGGTTCGCTGAATCGCCGCGTCGCCTCGAAGCGGTGGGCGGTGCCAGCGGGCTCACCATGATCGGCATCGGAGTTAGCCTGGCGATAGCCGGGAGCAAGGCTTAGGCCAGCTGCCGCCGCGCGGGCTGGCGCTGGCCCTGAACCAGCACCAAAGTGACTCCCCCGCCCGCACCGACGCCGGGAGGCAGGCATCGTTGGCGGTTAGCTTCGGCGCTGGCAGGCGGCGACGAAGCCGACGAGCAGCGGGGGCGGCCGGGTCTGGGTGTGGGCGGCCTGGGGCACGTAGAGCGCGGCGAGGAAGAAGCGGTGTTTGGGCAGTTCGAGGATGTGCGGTTCACGGTTCTTGTCGAACCCGGTGAAGCTCATGCCTGCCTGCTCGAGTGCCCCTTGGTAGCTGAGGTTGACCCCGAAGCTGCAGAAGAAGGGCTCCACCGTCTCCACCACCTGGTAGAGCCTGGCGGCGAGGGTCCCCGCCTCGATCAGGACGGGGTGCTGCTGGCCGACGAGGGAGCAGGCGAGCGGGACGCAGACCAGCTCCTTGGCCTGCGGATTGGTCTCGGCGTGATCGGCTTCACGAACGCCGGCCACGTCGCTGGCGACCTCGACCTCAAGGCAGCGGGCTACGTGCCAGGCGACCTCAGCGCTGATCGCGGCGGTGAGCGGTAGGGTGCCCACTTCTGCGGACCGTGGCCCAGCCTACGGCAGTACGGGGCCGAGCGCTGATGCAGTGCCGCCGGGATCGACATCCAACCTGGGCCCAGCGCCCCAGTCACCGTGACTTCACAGCCGGCTGACCAACGGAGGTTGACTGGACAGCCGCTTTTGGCGTACACGCCTGCCACTGGTGGCGGCCCCCGGCCGCCCTCCACGGGCCGCTGGGAGGCTCCATGCCTCGGTCCACGGTTTCCGCCGCTCCGGCTCCGCCCCTCTGGGACCTCGAGCGCTGCCCAGCCAACCTGCTCGCCCAGCGCTACGCCGACCTGCAAGCCTTCGTCGCCTGGCTCCAGGACCAGGACGTCCCGGCGCCCGCCTGTTGGTACACCCATGGCTGGATAGTCCACCGGCAGGCCGCCGTGCAAGCGTGGAAGGTCCGCGCCTACGCCCTCGACGCGGTCGACACCATCTGCCCTCTGCCCGTCCTCCCCCGCCTGCTCGCCGAGGGCGGCGGCCGCAACATGGTCACCCTGATCGCCATGGGGGACCTCCGCCAGGCAGCCGCCCGCAGGAACCCCGGCCGGGGCCGCCAGCTTCCTGGCTCTCGCCGGCGCCAAGGTGGTCCTCCCCGGCTACGCCGACGCCGACACCTGCCGGGCCAGGCCAGGGACGCTGGTGCCGAGATCCTGACCGCCCCAGCGGAGCAGGAACACGGCACACGAGAGTACTCGGGCGGCGACCCAGAGGTCGACGTCTTGAGGTTCGGCCCCTACCATCCGGTCCTGGGCCAAGCACCTGGCCGCAGGTCCTGGTGGGCACAGGGGACGGGAGCTGGCGCTGGCGGGATCGGCCAGCCTCAACTCGGTGGTTGGGATCGAGGGAGCGACGAGCCGGGACGATCCGACGCCCGGCCCGCGCTCTTGGTGCGCGGCGCCCGGGTCTCCTCGACGTGGAGCGCCACCACCGCCCGCTCGCCAGCCGCCCGAACCCGCGCCACAGGATCCCACTGAAGACTGGCCACGGCTTCGATGGCGGCTTCTACGCGGTGCCTGGCAATCACTCTGGCGGCCATCTCGCGAACCCGCCACTTGTCTGCCGTCAGCGCCTGAACCACCGCCGGCGCCGCCGAGTCCTCCCAGGCATAGAGAAGTCCCCGGCAGGCCCACACCCGCGGCCAGTAACCACCCCTGCCTCCCTCGGCACCACCGAGCACGAATGTGGCGTGAGGACCACCGAGCGCCAGAACCAGGTCATCATCGACCTCACGGCCCAGGAGCAGATCGACACAGCCAGCTACCACCGCCGGCTCCCCTCGCCGGGCGCACTCCGCCGCCACGCTGCGCCAGGGGCTGACGCCCCACAAGCCCGCCATCGTCAAAGTGTGCCACTCCGGTCCTGAGCCGGTGCGTGGCATCCCAAGCAGTTGGTGCGGGGCTGCGCCAGGGAAGCACCGAGAGCGTGGCCAAGCCACCGCGGACGCCCGTAGGAACGCTGGCCCTGGTCAACCTTGACCGCCGCCGAGCAGACCCAGTTCATCGGGCGCAGGACCAGGGCGGGTGCGCCTTGGTCCGCGCGGCCGGCTTCCGCTGTGAGGATGGCAGCGATCTGCGCCCACACGCTCCGGAATCAGGCGGCCGTCCGGCGGCCCAGCGGCTCTGCGGTCGCCGCCGCGCCAGAGAGCTGGCACTGGGCGGTCACGCCGGTCACTTCGGGTCTCCCGACCAGACGGATCAAGCGCCACCACTGGGCGCTGGAGCGCTGCACCTTCGAGCCCGGGACCGTCGTCTTCTGGAGGTGGCTTCGCTCGGCACGTTGCGCCGGCGCCGCGGCCCGCCCATCGGGCAGAATCGCGGCGTGAATGCTGAGGTTGGCCTGAAGCAATTGCTGGCGCGGCTGTCTCCTCAGCGCCGTCCCGGGACCTACGTGTTTGTGTTCGTCGCCCGGGGAGAGCCGCTCCCTGAGGTGGAGGCATTCGCCAGCGTGGTTGAGGCGGAGGGGGTCTCGCTGGTGCTGGCCCGTGACGATGCCGACTCGGCGGGGCTGGCCTACGACTTCCTGGCCGGCTGGGTCACCTTGGGGGTGCCCTCAAAGGTCGGCGATATCGGCCTGACGGCAGCGGTTAGCACCGCCCTTGCCGACGCCGGGATCAGCTGCAACGTGATCGCCGGCTACCACCACGACCACCTGCTGGTGCCCCTGGAGCGGGTTGTCGAGGCCCTCGATGTCCTGCGGAGACTGAGCGCCAGCCACCGTCCGCGGTCGACGCCGTGACGGGGACCGACCGGAGACGGACCTGATCTGGGAGGCGGGCTGGGCCGAACTCTAGAGCTCCGACCGGGGGTCGCTCGGGGTCGGCCGCAGGGTCCAGCCCGGGGCGGCCTGCCCGCAGTGGGAGCAGAAGTGCGCGCCAGCCAGCAGCACCCGGCCGCAAGATGGGCAGATCTGAGAGTCCGGGCTGGCCACTCCGGACGGTCGTGTCGACGCCCCGGAGCGAGGGTGGTCGAGAGCTGGCGGGGCTCCCGTCTGCCAGATTCGCCAGTGCACCAGACCCAGCCCGGCGATCAGGAGGGCGAGCGCCAAACCCACCCAGGCGAACGCCCCTCCAAACGGGACATCCCCCGGATTGGAGACCAGAGAGCCGAAGTGCGGTATCAGATCCAGGATGGTGAACATCAGAAGCGCGGCGCTGAGGAAAGTTGAGATCAAACTGCGGTAGGCACTCGATAGCATCAAGCTGATGCGCGCCAACCGAAGCGCCTCCCAGAGCAGCAGCGCCAGCGCGAAGAGCGCCGCCGCCAGCCCAGCCCCACCGAGACCGGTCTGAACACCACCGCAAAAGCCGAACGGCTGCAGGATCGCCGCGTGGGTCGTGAAGGGGGACCGGATCACCGGTCCGGGAGCAAGGCAGACCGGGCTCGGGCCCCAGGGCAAGAAGAGGTCGATGAAAAAGCCCGCCGTCAGGCCCGCCAGCAGGACTCCTTCGGAGGCCAATCCCACCAGCCCGGAGCGCTTCGGCATCGAACTCATCTTCAGCCCCACGTGAAACCCACCTGCGGGCACCATACACCAGCCCGGGTGGAGACGGAGTCAGTGGCGAAAGTGACGTCTCCCGGTCGCCACCAGGGCCATTCCAGCTTGGTCGGCTACGGCCAGAACCTCGGGGTCGCGCTTCGAGCCCCCGGGATGGATGGCCGCCCTGACCCCCGCGTCGGCGGCGACCTGCAGGCCGTCCGGCATCGGGAAGAATGCGTCCGAGGCCAGGCAGCTGCCCTGGGAGCGAGCGCCGGCACGAGCAACCGCCAGCTGGACCGACTCCACCCGTGACATCTGGCCCGCCCCGATCCCAACCGCGGTGCCGTCCCGGCAGAGCACGATGGCGTTCGACTTGACCACCCTCACGACCTGCCAGGCAAGGGTCAGCTGGGACCACTCAGCGGGGCTGGGAGAGCGTCGGGAAAGCACCGTGAAGGAGGCCTGAGGGTCCGCGGCGCAGTCCGGCGTCTGAACCAGAAAACCTCCATCCAGGCTGCGAAAATCCCAGTCGCCCGGGGCCGATGGCAGGGCCACCTGCAGGACCCTGAGACGGGGCTTGGCGGCCAGCACCAGGGCGGCCTCGGGGGTGATCGCAGGCGCCACCACAAGCTCCAGGAAATGGCCCCGGAGCGTCTCGGCGGCCTCGACGTCAAGCTCCTGATTGAGGCCCACAACCCCGCCGTAGGCAGAGCGTGGGTCACAGTCGTAAGCCCGTTGGAAGGCCTCGGCGACGGTCACGCCAAGCGCCACTCCACAGGGGTTGGTGTGTTTCACCACCACCGCGGCGGGGGTCGGGAGCGCCTGGCACAGGCGCCAGGCGGCGTCGGCGTCCAGCCAGTTGGTGTAGGAGAGCTCCGGGCCCTGGAGCTGCTGGGCGGCGGCGACCCCGCCGGCGGCAGCGCCGGCCGCGTAGAGGGCCCCCTCTTGATGGGGGTTCTCCCCATAGCGGAGGACCTGGCGCAGGCTTCCGGTCAGAGCCAGGCGCGATGGCCAGGGCTGAGGCGCTGGTGGGGGGACCCCGGCCAGATGGGCGGCGATGGCCCCGTCGTAGGCGGCTGTGAGTTGGAAGACGCGCAAGGCCAACTCCCGCAACTGATCCGGAGCAAGGCCCCCAGAACCAATCGCGTCCAGCACCTCCCGATACTGGTCGGGGCTGGACACCGCCGCCACGTCGCGCCAATTCTTGGCGGCAGCCCGAAGCAGGGTCGGGCCTCCGATGTCAATCGCCTCGATCACCTCCGCCAGGGCCGCTCCCGAGGCGGCCACCCGGGCGAACGGGTAGAGGTTGACCACCACCATGTCAATGGGCCGGTAAGCGAACCGCTCCAGGGTCGCCAGGTCCTCCGTCCGATCTCGGCGCG
Organism: Candidatus Dormiibacterota bacterium; assembly: GCA_013044295.1. Lineage (GTDB taxonomy): Bacteria > Chloroflexota > Dormibacteria > Aeolococcales > Bog-877 > AG-12. The sequence goes on along the minus strand of JABEUU010000032.1, from coordinate 26,010 downwards.
CCAGGATGCCGGCATGGACCGCAGGATGCAGGGTCTTGACCCTTCCCTCCAGCATCTCCTCCACCTTGGTCAGCTCCGAGACCGGGACCACGCGGAGCCCTGCCTCGGTCAGGACGCGGGCGGTGCCGCCGGTCGCCACCAGCTCGACGCCCAGGCCGCTCAGCCCGGTCGCGAACTCCACCAGGCCCCTCTTGTCATCGACTCCGAGCAGAGCGCGGCGAGGCTTCAACATGACCGGCGCCGGACCCGGCGGCCCTCCACCAGCAGGCCATCGCTGGCCAGCAGCTCGACCGCCCGGGGCAGGATTCGCCACTCCTGCTCGTGGACTCGTTGGAGGAGACTGGCAGGGGTGTCGTCGTCCCTGACCTCCACCGCCGCCTGCAGCACGATCGGACCACCGTCGACGGATTCGGGATCGACGATGTGGACCGTGCAGCCGGTCACCTTGACCCCATAGTCGAGGGCCTGCTCCACCGCGCTCATGGTGCCCGCGAAGGCGGGCAGCAGGCTGTTGTGCAGGTTGAGGATCCGCCCGGCGAAGGCGCTCAGGAGAGGGTCTGCCAGGATTCGGTCGTAGCCGGCCAGGACCAGGATCTCGACCTTGTTCTCCCCCAGCCAGCCGGCCATGGCGGCGTCCCTGGCCCTGGAATCCCCGCCGTAGTCGCGGGCCGGAAATGCCTGGCAGGGTATCCCGGCCGACCGGGCCACCGCCAGCGCCGGGCAGCTGGCCCGATTGGACGCCACCGCCACCACCGCGGCTGGGAAGCCGGGCACCCTGGCGGCGGCGACCAGGGCGGCCAGGTTGCTGCCGCGCCCGGAGACCAGCACCCCCACCCCACGTCGTGCTGGCTGGTCGGTCAGTGGAGAATCACCCGGTCCGAGCCGCTGCGGGCGACCACCTCCCCCATCCGAAAGAAGCCGTGCCCGGTCAACGGCGAAGAGAGATCGGCGGTGGCGCCGGGCACGATGCAGATCATGCCCACGCCCATGTTGAACGTCCGCCACATCTCATCTGGGGCAATGCCGCCCAGCTCCTGGAGGGCGCTGAAGAGGCTGGGCACCTGCCAGCTGCGAGTCTCGATCCGGGCGGCCAATCCGTCCGGCAGCACCCGAGGCAGGTTCTCCACGATCCCGCCCCCGGTGATATGAGCCAGAGCATGCACCTCGCCCAGCTGGCGCAGGGCCAGGACGGGCGCCAGATAGGAGCGATGAGCGGCCAGCAGCAGCTCTCCCAGGGGGCGGTCGGTGCCGGGCAGGACCGTCCGATAGGCCAGGTCCCGCTGGGTCAACAGGTGCCTCACCAGGGAGAAGCCGTTGGTGTGCAGACCGGTTGACGGCAGCCCCAGCAGGATGTCGCCCTCGCGCACCAGGGCGGGTCCCAATAGGTTGGAAGCCGAGGCCATGCCCACCAGGAAGCCGGCCAGGTCATAGTCTCCGATCCCGTACAGACCGGGCATCTCGGCGGTCTCGCCGCCGACCAGGGAGCAGCCTGCCTCCCGGCAGGCCAGGGCCATCCCCTCCGCGAGCTGGCCCAGGACCTCAGCCTCAATCCTGCCGGTGGCGAAGTAGTCCAGGAAGAACAGGGGCGTGGCCCCGGTCGTGAGCACGTCGTTGACGCAGTGGTTGACGATGTCCTGGCCGATCCCGCGGTGGTCGCCCATCGCCACGGCCACCTTGGTCTTGGTCCCCACCGAATCCGTGGATGAGACCAGGACCGCGTCACGAGGCAGGTCCTCGGGCAGGCGCCAGACCGCAGCGAAGGGGCCGATCCCCGCCATCAAGGAGGGCAGATGGGTGGTCGCCGCCAGCGCGGCCACCCGGGCGATGGCCGACTGGGCACGGGTGCGGTCCACTCCCGCCTGCGCGTATTGGGTGGGCCGCAGGTCGCTCGTGCGAGCGCCCCCAGCCGATGGGATCTCGTTCAAGCCGTCACCAGGAGTGGACCCGCCGCGGTCCCGGGCGACCGGGCGAAACCCGGCACCACCGCGACCCGCCAGAGGCCAAGAAGGTCACCACGGGGGCGCAAGCCAGTCGCCCCACTCCCGCCTGCTCCCGCCAGGGCCAAGCCGTTGGCGCCGGCCCCATGAGAGCCGCGCTCGGGAAAAGGCGCCCAGCAGCATGGTCCTTTCATCCTTCGAGCGCCAGCTTGTCCATCTCCAGCTGCTGGGGAACCTGGAGCGGGTACACGCCATCCAAGCAGGCGAAACAGAAGCCAGCCGTCTCGGGGCGGGAATGCAGAGCGATGCGCAGCCCATCCAGGCTGAGATACGCCAGGGAGTCCGTCCCGATGATGGCACCCACCTCGTCGGAGCTGCGTCCGGCGGCGATCAGCTCGCTGCGGCTGGCGATGTCGATCCCCATGAAGCAGGGGTAGCGAATCGGCGGGGAGGCCACCCGCATGTGCACCTCGCGCGCCCCCGCCCGGCGCAGCGCATCCACGATCTGGCGGGATGTCGAGCCCCGCACGATCGAGTCGTCCACCAGCACCACCCGCTTGCCCGCCAGGACGCGGGGCATGGGGTTGAACTTCAGTCTCACCCCGGCGTCCCGCATCCCCTGCTGGGGCTGGATGAAGGTGCGATTGATGTAGCGCGACTTGATCATGCCCTCGGCAAAGGGAATACCGCTGGCCTGGGCGAAGCCGATCGCGGCCGGGGTTCCCGAGTCGGGCAGCGGGATGACCACGTCGCCGTCCACGGGCGACTCCTCGGCCAGGCGCCTGCCCATCGCCAAGCGGACCTCGTAGAGGCTCCGGTTCTGGATCACGGAGTCGGGACGCGCGAAGTAGATGAACTCGAACGAGCACATCGCCGGCGGGCGCCGCTGCCCGAAGCTGACGCTGTGCAGCCCGCTGGCGTTAATCGTGACGATCTCGCCGGGCCGCACCTCACGCACCAGACGAGCGCCCACCACGTCCAGGGCACAGGTCTCACTGGCGATTATGTAACCCTCCCCGCCGGGGGCGCGGAGGTCGCCCAGGCGGCCGATGCAAAGCGGCCGCAGCCCCAGCTCGTCCCGCGCTGCCACCAGGCTGTCGCGGGTCAGGAACCCCAGCGAGTAGGCGCCGAGGACCCGGGGTAGCGAACGCTGCAGGACGATCTCCAAGCGCTCGCCAGGAGTCCGTGCCAGGAGGCCCGCCAGAACCTCGGTGTCGCTGCTGGTGGCGAAGGCGTAGCCCTCCTCCACAAGGGCGTTGCGGAGCGCCTGAGCGTTGGTGAGGTTGCCGTTGTGGGAGATCGCGACCGGGCCCAGCTGGCCGTGCTCGAATGTGAAGGGCTGGGCGTTGCTGGCGTGGGACGACCCGGTGGTGGAGTAGCGGGTGTGAGCCAGCCCCCAGGACCCCGGCAAGCGGCTCAGGGACTCCTCGGAGAAGACCTGCGAGACCAGGCCCATGTCCTTGTGCACCCGCAGCCGCTCCTCGTCTGAAACGCAGATCCCCGCCGACTCCTGGCCCCGATGCTGGAGCGCGTAGATGCCCAGGTGGCAGAGGTTGGCCACGTTGGCCCCGGGGGCGTACACGCCGAACACGCCGCAAGCCTCGTGCAGCTTGTCGTCGCCGACGCCAGCGGCACGGCTCTCCGCCCGGGGATACCCCGGGTGGCCGTTGATGTCGATCACCTCTGCCAGCATAACCGCCAGCGGCCCGGCGGCCTCGACTCGATGCCGCCGCAAGTCAGCCGCGCTCCATGAAGCCGGCCAGGCCACCAGCGCTCGCCCTGGTCGCAGCCTCCAGGGCGATCTCCGCCAGACCTCCAATTGAGATCGAACTGCCACCAACGACTCCGAGCTTCATGACGGGCACCCCGTGGCCCTGGCAGACCGCAGCCAGGAGGTCGATCAGATCGGGCGCGACACTGACCAGGTAGCGACCAGATGTTTCCCCGAAGAGCACTCCCCAGGCCCAGCCGGTTGGAGCCTGGCTCGGGATAGCGAGCGGGAAGTCCACGACGGCGCCCAGCCCGCCGGCGATGCAGGACTCCGCCAGCGTCACCGCCAGTCCGCCCAGGGAGCAATCATGGGCGGAGCTCAGGACCGAACCGCGCACCAGGTCCCTGATGGCGGCAGCGGCCACCAGTTCCGCGGCCACGTCGAGGTGGGGTGGCGTTCCCATCACCGCGCCCTGGGCCAGGCGCTGGTACTCGGACCCCGCCAGCTCGACCCCGGCCGGCCCGATCAGGTAGATCTGGTCGCCGGCCGCCCGGAACCCGAGCCCAGTGGAGACAGCGACTGCGGGCACCTGGCCCACCAGGCCGACCATCGGAGTGGGCGGGATTCCGGTGCCCTGGAAGTCGTTGTAGAGGCTGACATTGCCGCTGACGACGGGGATCCCAAAGGCCAGCGCGGCCTCGGCGAGGCCCCCAACCGCCTCCTCCATCTGCCACATGACCTCCGGCTGGTCCGGGTCGCCGAAGTTCAGGCAGTTGGTCAGAGCCAGCGGCTCGGCGCCCACCACGGCCAGGTTCCTGACCGCCTCGGCGACCGCCAGCGCGGTGCCTTGGCGGGGGTCGAGCGCGGCCGAGCGATGGGCACCGTCCACGGTCATGGCGAGGCCGTCGCTGCGGCCCTTGATCCGGAGCACGGCGGCGTCGCCGCCGGGGCCGCGCACGGTGTCGTCGCCCACCTGGTGGTCGTACTGCCGAAATATCCAGCGGGTCTCGCCGCAGTTGGGGGAGCTCAGCAACCGCAACCAGGACTCCTCCAGTGACCACGGCGCCGGGCTGCTCAGCGGGTCCGCGGCCAGCCGCGAGTCAAGGTCGATCGGCCGGCGGGAGGGTGGCCTGCGCTCCGCGAAGCCGTCAACCAGAATCCCCAGCGGCAGCGTGGCCACCCGCACCGGGCCGTCGAGAATCCGCAGCTCGGGCTCGGAGATCACTCGGCCGATGATGTCACTGTGAAGGTCCCAGCGGTCGAAGATCTGCCGCACGGCGTCCTCCTGTCCGCTCTCCACCACCAGCACCATGCGCTCCTGGGACTCGCTGAGCATCACCTGGTAGGGGGACATCCCCAGCTCCCGCCGGCTCACCCGCGCCACGTCGATCTCGATTCCCACCCCGCCCCGGTGGGCCATCTCCGCGCAGCTGCTGGTGAGCCCGGCCGCCCCACAGTCTTGGAGCCCCACCAGGGCCGGATGCCCACACAGTTCGAGGCAGGCCTCGAGCAGGCACTTCTCCAGGTACGGGTTGCCGACCTGCACCGCCGGCCGCCGCTCGTCGGCGCTCTCGTCCAGCTGCACCGAGGCGAAGGTAGCCCCGTGGATGCCGTCGCGCCCGGTGTCGGCTCCCACCAGCATCACCGGGTTGCCCGGGCCGGAGGCGACCGCCCGCACCAGCTGTGAACGCTCCGCCAGCCCCACGCACATGGCGTTGACCAGACAGTTGTCGGAGTAGGCGGAGTCGAAGTAGGTCTCGCCTCCCACCGTGGGCACCCCAATGCAGTTGCCGTAGAAGCCGATCCCCTCCACCACCCGGGCGAAGCGGTGGCGCTGGAGCGACTGGTCCAGGTCGCCGAACCTGATCGCATCGAGGAGCGCGACCGGACGGGCCCCCATGGCGAAGACGTCGCGGAGGATGCCCCCCACCCCGGTGGCCGCGCCCTGGACCGGCTCAATGGCGCTCGGGTGGTTGTGCGACTCGATCTTGAAGCAGCAGAGCAGGTCGTCTCCGAGGTCCACCACCCCGGCGTTCTCGCCGGGCCCCAGCACCACTCGGGCGCCCGTCGAACGCAGCTGCCGGAGCAGCGGTTTGGAGGTCTTGTAGGAGCAGTGCTCCGACCACATCGCGCCCAGCATGCCCAGCTCCAGAGGATTGAGGGCGCGCCCCAGCTGCGCGGACGCCGACTCGTACTCGGCGCGGGTCAGTGCGATCTCGCGCAGCTCCGCCTGGGTGGGAGCCTCGGGAACGGCCTGAGTCATCGGCCCGCCGCGACCAGGCTGCGGACCACTCCGGAGAAGAGCGCCAGCCCGTCACTAGACCCCAGCAGCGCTTCGCAGGCCCGCTCCGGATGGGGCATCATGCCCAGCACGTTGCGCTGCTCGTTGAGGATGCCAGCGATCTGATGCAGGGAGCCGTTGGGGTTGTACTGGTCAGCCAGCTCCCCGGTGGGACCGGAGTAGCGAAGGGCCACTCTGGACTCCGCTTCCAGCTGGGCCAGGGTGGCCGGGTCGGCGTAGTACCGGCCCTCTCCATGGGAGATGGGGATCTCCAGGGTGTTGCCGACCTCGAGCCCGGCCAGAAACCGGGTGGAGACGGTCTCCACCCGCAGCCAGGTCGGCTGGCAGAGGAACTGAAGGCCCCGGTTGCGCAGCAGCGCGCCCGGCAGCAGGCCGGCCTCGCAGAGGATCTGGAAGCCGTTGCAGATTCCCAGCACCAGACCCCCCGCCCGGGCATGCTCGGCGACCGCGTCCATCAGAGGGGCGAAACGCGCGATCGCCCCGGCGCGCAGGTAGTCGCCATGGGCGAAGCCCCCTGGCAGGACCACGCAGTCACTGCCCTTGAGATCTCGGTCAGCGTGCCAAAGGAAGGTGGACTCGCCACCCGCCAGGGATACCGCATGACTGCAGTCACGCTCAGACCAGGTGCCCGGAAAGACGGCTATGCCAAAGCGCACCGGCAAGCTATGGCTCCTCCCGCCGAAGCTGGAAGCGGTAGTCCTCGATAACCTCGTTGCGGAGAAGCCGCCGGCACATCTCCTCCACCCGGGCGCGCACCTGGCTCTCCTCGGCACCCTCCAGGTCAAGGCTGATGAACTTGCCCACCCTGGTCGCGCCCACCTCGGGATAGCCCAGAGCGTGCAGGGCCTGGGTCACCACCAGGCCCTGGGGGTCGTTCACCACGGGCTTGAGGGTGACCACAACCTCGGCTATATATCGATGCCGGTTATCCGTCGGCATACCTCCAGGTACCGCAGTCTGGTCTCGCTCACCAGGGCCTTGGGCAGGCGGGGCCCGGGGGCGAGCCGGTTCCAGCCGCTGCTGAGCAGATAGTCACGCACCGGTTGTTTGTCGAAGCCATGGGTGGACCCTTGGGCGTCGCCCGCCTCCCAGAGCCGGGATGAGTCCGGAGTCAGCATCTCATCGATCACGGTCAGCCGTCCGTCGACGAATCCGAACTCGAACTTGGTGTCGGCCAGGATCAGGCCCGCCTCCAGGCATCGCGCCGCCCCGAACTGGTACAGCTGAAGGCTGGTCACTTCCAGCTGGGCGGCCAGCTCGGGACCCACCAGCTCTCGCAGCTGGGCCCGCGAGATGTTCTGATCGTGGCCGGAATCGCTCTTGGTCGCAGGCGTGAAGCGGGGCTCGGGGAGCCGGGAGCCGAAGGCCAACCCCGAGGGCAGCTCCTCCTCAGCGAGCGTTCCGGAATCCAGGTACTCCTGCCACCCGCTGCCGGCCAGGTAACCACGGACGACGCACTCGATGTCGACCCGGTCCGCCTTGGCGACAAACATCATCCTGCCTGCCAGCTGCGAGTAGCTGGCGGCCGGGATGGCCGAGGGGTCGTCCTCCCTGAGATGGTTGGGAACCATCGCGGCGGTCTGGGCAAACCAGAACCGGGACATGGTGGTGAGCACCCGGCCCCGGTCAGGGATCAGGTCCGGCAGCACGCAGTCGAAGGCCGAGAGCCGGTCGGTCGCCACCATCAGCAGTCGATCACCCAGGTCGAAGGTGTCGCGCACCTTGCCTCGGCGGAAGAGCGGCAGCTGGGGCAGGTCCGCCTCCGCCAGGCCCTCCCCGCCAGGCATCAGCTTTTCCCCTGGGCCGGTGGGTCGCCGGCCTCGTCGGATGTGGCGGGCAGCAACCCCAGCCGGTGGAAGCTGGCGTCGATCCCCCCCAGGTAGCGGTCAAGGGCGAGCGCCTCCTCGATGTCGGCCGCGGTCAGCAGCCGGCTGAGCTCCGGCGAGGCCAGGCAGCCGGCCCGAAAGTCCCCGCCCTCGTGATCGGCCTCGTGAGCCAGCCGCTGGACCAGGCGGTAGGCCTCCTCACGCTGCTGGCCGCGGCCCAGCAGCGCCAACAGGACCTGCTGGCTCCGAGCCAAGCCACCTCGTCGCTCGACGTTCGCCAGCATGGCCTCGCGGTCGACCTCCAAGCCCCCCAGGACGGAGGTGAGGGTGCGGACCATGTGGCCCAGGGCCATGGTGGCGTCGGGTAGGGCCACCCGCTCCACCGACGAGTGGGAGATGTCCCGTTCGTGCCAGAGGGCGACATCCTCGAGTCCGGCCACCGCCCAGCCTCGGAGCAGGCGGCTCAGCCCGCAGACCTGCTCAAGCCGGATCGGGTTGCGCTTGTGGGGCATGGCCGAGGAGCCCTTCTGGCGCGCCGCGAAGGGCTCCTCGACCTCGCCCACCTCGGTGCGCTGAAGGTGGCGCAGGGTGGTCGCCAGGCGCTCGCAGGACGCGCCCACCAACGCCAGCGCGCACAGGAAGAACGCATGGCGATCCCGCGCCACCACCTGGGTCGTGATCGCCGCCGCCGGCAGTCCAAGACCGGCCAGGGCCAGGCGTTCCACCTCTGGAGAGACGGTCGCATGGGTCCCCACAGTGCCCGAGACCTTGCCCACCACCACCTCGGCGGTGGCGGCCCGGAGCCGCTCTGCGGCCCGGCGCAGCTCGTCCAGGTGGTTGGCCATCACGAAGCCGAAGGTCAGTGGCTCGGCGTGCATGCCGTGGGTCCTGCCCATCATGGGTGTGCCGCGGTGGCGCAGGGCTAGGTCCGCCAGCGCCTGGTCGAGACGGGCCAGATCCTGGGCCAGGATCTCGGCGACCCGGCGCAGCTGGAGCGCCAGGGTGGTGTCGACCACATCCTGGCTGGTGAGGCCCAGGTGGAGCAGCCGGCCCTCGGGCCCCAGCTGTTCCTGGACCGCGCTCACGAAGGCGGCCAGGTCGTGCCCCTGCTCCGCCTCCAGCTCCCTCAGCCGGGTCAGGCTGGGCGGAGTGGCACGCTTCAGGGCGGCCATCTCCGGAGGCGCTATCTCCCCCAGGTCGGCGCGCGCCTGGCAAACCGCCAACTCGACCTGCAACCAGAGCTCGACCCTGGCCTCATCGGACCACAGGGCACGCAGGTCAGGGGGTGCGTACCTATCGATCATTCACGAGGGCCCGGGCTGAGCGCTGGAGCGGCTCGAGGATCATCAACTCCAGCCAGTATAAGGTCGGACCGGCCGGCTCCTCGACCAGCCGTGGCTGGCGGTTACCTTTGACGGATGGCCCGCCCGCTCCTCGCCGTAACCGGACTGTCGACGCCTCCGTTGATGGCACAGAGAGGAAGAGCCTGACCATGAGTCTCCCCAGCGATCATGAGGAGGCTCTGATTGCCAGGGCCAAGGAGGACCCGGAATACTTCGGCGAGCTCTATGACCAGTACTTCCCCCAGATCTATCGATACGTGGCCTCCCGGGTCCGCAGCCAGCCCCTGGCCGAGGACATCACCAGTGAGGTGTTCTTCAAGGCGCTACGGGCACTGCCGCGCTACCAGCACTCGGGGCATCCCTTCTCCGCCTGGCTCTACCAGATCGCCGTCAACGCCATCACCGACCACTACCGCTCCCGTCGGCGGGCTGAGGACAGCTTGGACGAGGTGCCCGAGCCGGTCGACCCCACCCCCGCAGTCGACGACGAGGTGGCCAATCGGATGGGAGCCCAGGCCATCTGGGACCTCATCGAGGCACTTCCGGAGCAGCAGCGGATCGCCATGAGCCTGAAATATGGGGAGGATCTCAAGCTGGCCCAGATCGGGGTCATCATGGGCAAGACGGAGGGGGCCGTGAAGCTTCTGATCTTCAGAGGCACGGCCAGCCTGCGGCAACACCTCCTGACCAGCCGCGACGACGGGCCCGAGGGGAATCATGGCTGAGTTCCCCAGCTGGCTGCGCCGCCGCAACACTCCTCCCGATGGGGTGGACCCCGAACTTTGGGAGATCCTGGAGCTCGATCCCAGCGGCAGAGCGCAGCACCTGTTGGGAACGGCGGACAAGATCCAGGCGGCGGTCCGATCCGGACCGCGGCCACAGCCCGACCCCAGCTACCGGGCTCACCTGCGCGCCAGCCTGATGGAGGAGGCGCGGCTCCACACCCGCGCCCGGCCCCCCCGACGCCGCCGCTTCGGCCTCGCCCTGGGCACCGGCATGGGGCTCGCCGGCCTCGCCATGCTGTCCTTGGTCCTGGTGTCGGTGGTGGTGCTCCCCCCGGGCGCCAGGTCGGTGACGGTGCAGGCCTCGGTGCAGGGGAACCCCAGGGTCCCGGTCACCCAGGCGATCCAGTTGAGCTTCAATCTGCCGATGGTGGAGGCGAGTGTGGTCCATGGCCTCAAGATCGATCCCGCGCTCTCCTTTCAGGCCAGATGGCCGGACCCCAAGACCCTGGTGCTGGCGCCCCGCCACGACCTGGTGGCCAATGTTTCCTACGTGGTCAGCATTGCCCGCTACGCCGCCAAGGCCCAGAGTGGCGCCACCGCGCTGTCCAACATCGTGATCCCCTTCGGAACAGTTCCGACTTCCTCCACCGCGCTCGGGTACCCCCCCTCGCTGGTGGCCGTCGACCGGGTCGCCGCGGCCACCGGGGCAGAGAGCTTGAGCTACGCCCCTGACGGGGAGCTGCTGCTGCTGGCCACCGGGCAGGTGGTGGACCAGGGCAGCCAGCTGCCGGCCAGCCCCGGATCCACCTCCGCCACGCCCCCGGCCGGCGCCCCATCCACCGCCGGTGCCCTCACCGCCGCCCCCGCGGGCGGGGTGATCTATGCCCTCACCAGCCCGCAAGCGGCGCTGGCCGGCAACGCCCTGGGCCCGGTGGCGTCGCCCGACAGCCAGAACCTGGCCTACTGGGCCCCCACCACCTCCGGGACCGCCACCCTGGAGGTGGTGCCGATCGGCGGCCAGGGCCAGCTGCTGTCCCTGGCCAGCAGCGGCTACGCTGTGCCCCAGGCGGCGTGGATCAACGACAGCGAGCTGATCTACTCGTCCGAGGGCCACCTCTTTGAGGTCAACCTGGACGGCCAGACCCTCAGCGTCTTCCCGTTCGTCAAGCTGGGCGCGAACGGCTACTTCTCAATCGCTCCCGATGGCCAGTCTCTGTTCTCCGAGCCGGCCGGGGTGCCCACCGTGTACAACCTGAGCAGCGGCGCCGCGCAGCCCCTACCCGGGCTCCAGGGCATTCCCACCTGGTCACCGGCCGGTGCCCTGCTGGCCTACGTGGCCGAGCAGGACGGCCACCAGGTCATCGATCTGGCGGGCGCATCCAGCGCCCAACCCCACCAGCTGCTGGTGGCGCCGGCCGGAGTCGGACTCAGCCAACTCGCCTACAGCCCGGACGGCAGCTATATCGCCTACGTCGCTGAGACCCCTGGAACCGGGAGCCAGGTGGGCGCGGTGGATGTCGCCACCGGGACCAGCGCCCTGCTCTCGACGCGAACCGGCATGAGTCAGCCGGTTTGGTCCCCCTTTGGCAGTGAGCTTTCGGCCCTGGAGAGCTCACCGTCGGGCGCCAGCGACATCCTCTCGATGCAGCTGTCCAACCCACCTCAGGCATCCAGCGCCGGTGGGCTGGCGGCGCGCGCGATCGCCACCGCCAGTCAGCTGGCCCAGCTCCAGGTGACCGCCGGACCAACCGCCCCGGCCGCGATCGCGGGGCTCTTGGCGCCGAACGTGTCGATCCCCGCCTCCCAGCTCCTGCCCGGGTCCTTCGACCGCTTCTATGCGGTCTCCAGCGCCCCCACCAGCGCTGGATCCGAGAGTTATCAGGTGGATCTGGAGCTGGTCCAAGACGCCACCGCGGCCAGCCCGGCGGCCTACATGCAAGAGCAGGTCACAGTCGCCCTGGGCGGCGCCAGCCCGCTCATCGCTGCTCTGAGTCAGGGTCAGCTGACCACCCTGCCGACCGGCCCCCTGGTCCTCAACGCGACGACGTCCACCGGCACCTCGGGCGCCACCACCTTCCTGCTCCAATTCGACTCCGACCTGGACCCGGTCACGGTGGGGCCTCAGTCGGTCACCCTGACCGATGGCGGCCAGGCGGTGAGCAATCTGCAGATCAGCTACCAGCCCTCAACTCGCCAGCTGACGGTCACCGCCAACCAGCTGCCTGCGGGCCCGCTGGTTCTCACCGTGAGCGCTCCCCTGGCTGACGTCAACCACAACCCCCTCTCCGTCCCCTACCAGCTCTCCCTGCCAGCCGTACCAGCCGGCTGAGGCCTCCGCAGGTCGGCGGCACCGAGAGGCGCGGGCACATCGCGGCGGGTGAGACGCTCGGTTTACGCCCCCGCCGCCGCCAGCGCCGCCGCCATCGCCGCCAGCCGGCGCCGGTCGGTTCCGAACTGGGCCATCACCTGGGCCTGCTGCCGCTGCCAGTCGCGGGCCCTGCCCATCAGGTCGGGATGGGTGGGGATGAACTCCGTGGTGAGCCGGCCCGCCAGAAAGTCGGGGTCCTCGAGCAGGACCGCATGGTACGGAATGTTGGTGGTGATGCCCCCGATCCAGTACTCGTAGAGTGCCCGACGGGCCCTCGCCGCCGCCTGCTCGCGGGTCGCCCCTTGGACCACCAGCTTGGCGATCATGGGGTCATAGAACGGGCTGACCACGCCCGGCCCGGCCAGGGAGCTGTCCACCCTGACTCCGGGCCCCGACGGCTCGTGGTAGGCGACGACCCGGCCCGGGGTGGGGAGGAAGTCCTCCCAGGGGTCCTCGGCGTTGACTCGGCACTCGATCGCCCAGCCATCCTGCCGCACCTGCTCTTGGGTGAGCGGCAGGGGCTCGCCCAACGCGATCCGCAACTGGGCCACCACCAGGTCCACACCGGTGACCAGCTCGGTCACCGGATGCTCCACCTGGAGCCTGGTGTTCATCTCCAGGAAGTAGAAGGAGCCGCGGGACTCGATGAACTCCACCGTGCCCGCGTTGACGTAGCCGACCGTGCGGGCGGCCTTGATGGCGGCCTCCCCCATGCGCTGCCGCATCTCATCTGTGACCGCGGTGGAGGGGCTCTCCTCGAGCAGCTTCTGGTGGCGCCTCTGGATGGAGCACTCCCGCTCGCCGAGATGGATCGTGTTGCCATGGGAGTCGGCCAGCACCTGGATCTCGATGTGCCTGGGCTCGTCGACCAGCCGCTCCAGGAACACCCTCGGGTCTCCGAAGGAGCGGGCCGCCGCGTCGCTGCAAACCTGAATGGCGTACCTCAGCTCATCCTCGTCCCGGGCCGCCCGCATGCCGATGCCTCCCCCACCTGCGGAGGCCTTGACCAGGATCGGGTAACCGATGTGATGCGCGGCCTCGATGGCGGCCCCCGGATCTGAGATGGCGTCCGTACCCGGCACCACCGGGACCCCAGCGGCTTGCATCCTGCCCCGGGCGGTGACCTTGTCGCCCATGGCGGCCATGGCATCCGCCGGGGGGCCGATCAAAGTCAGGCCGTTGTCTACGCAGGCCTGGGCCAGGCGCGGGCTCTCGGACAAAAACCCGTAGCCGGGGTGGATCGCCTGGGCACCGCTCTCCTTGGCAGCGGCTATTAGCCGGTCCAGGTTGAGGTAGGACTGGGTCGCCGGGCTGGGCCCGATCTCGACTGCAGCGTCGGCGAGGCGGGTGTGAAACGCGCCACGGTCGGCCTCCGAGTGGACCGCCACCGAGCGCAGCCCGAGGTCGCGACAGGCTCGGATCACGCGGACTGCTATCTCCCCTCGGTTGGCCACCAGAACGGTGTCGAACACCTGGCTCTGCCTCAGGCGATGGTCACCAGGGAGTCGCCCCGGCTCACCACCTGCCCCTCGGCCACGTTGACCGCCTGGACGACGCCGGCGAGGTCCGAGGGGATGTCGTTCTGCATCTTCATCGCCTCCAGGACCGCGACCGTCTGGCCAACCTCGACATGGTCGCCCACCTTGACCGGGATTCTTGCGATCAGGCCCTGCATGGGAGCCTTCACGGCGCCGCCTCCAGACGTTGCCGGGGGCCGCGGAGCGACGCCCGATATGGCGAAGCCCGCGTCCCGGGCCACCACTTTGACCTCGAACACCTCACCGTCGACCTCGACTGTGAACTCTCGCGAGGGGACGGTCTCCTCCACCACCGGGACCGGGCCGGGAGCCGGGAGGGTCGGCGCCGGGATCGCGGCAGCGTCCCCGATCGGCTCACTGAGGTCGCCCCCATCCACGACCGCCGCCACCTGGACCTCCTCGGCCGCCGCCAGCTCGGGCTCGTCCCCGAGGCGCTCACCCTGCAGGTCTCCTCTCATGGTGGCCGCGGTCGCCTCCGGGAAGAGGACGAATTCCAGCAGCTGCTCGTCTGAGGGATCCCCCAACTGGTGCTTGACCATGCGGCGACGGGCATCGGCGAGCATCGGCTCCAGGACATCGCCAGGGCGGACCGTGATCGGTTCCTCGGTGCCGATCACCAGGCGTCGGATTTCGGGGTCGGCGGGCCCGGGAGGAGCTCCGAAGAGGCCCAGGAAGTAGTCCTTCAAGTCCTGCCCCACGATGAGGTAGCGGTCCTGCGAGGCCACGTTCGCCACCGCCTGACTCACCACCACCTCCGCCACCGGGCTGATCAAGGCTGGATAGCCCATGTCGGCCCGGACCCGGGCGATCTCCTCCACCACCGCGGGGATCCGCTCCCCTACCCCCTGAGCCGCGCACTCCCAGAGCAGGTGCTGCTGGATCGACGGAGCCATCTGGGTGCGCAGCGTGCTCGAGTCCAGCTGCCAGCCGCTGGGGTCGGCCACCAGCTCATACAGGGGCATCAGCGCATCCAGAGTGTCGGCGGCGGCCAGGACTGCGCTGGGGTCGACCAGGGGAGCCATCTCGGTACCCCGCAGCGCGGCCAGGACGCCCTCCGTGCCGGGGAGCGAGGCGCCTCCGGCGAGCGGCGACAGGCAGACATCGAGCGAGCTGGCGCCCGCCTCGGCGGCCGCCAGGTAGGCAAACGCCGCCTGGCCGGTGATGGTGGCGCAGTGGACACTGACGGGAAGGCCGGTCTCCGTGACCAGCCCGGACACGATTGCCCGGGCGCTGCCGGCACCCAGCATTCCGGCGGGATCGAAGAGGCTGAGGCTCTGGAAGCCCATCCCGGCCAGCTCCACGCCCAGGCGCACGAAGCCGTCGGCGGAGTGAACCGGGCTTTCGGTGTAAACCAGGGCGGCCTCGGCACGCTTGCCGGAGGCCCGGACAGCGGCCACCACCCGGGCCAGGTTGCGCAGGTCGTTGAGGGGATCAAAGCAGCGAAATACGTCCAGCCCAAGCTCTGCGACGGTGGCGATGAAGAGGTCGACCACCTCGTCCGGGACCGGCCGGCTCCCCACCAGCGACTGGCCCCGAATCAGGCCGTACAGGGGCAGCGAGGTGGCGGCCCGGACCGCCCGCAGCCGCTCGAACGGGTCCTCTCGAAGATTGCTCAGGGCGACCCCGAAGGTGGCTCCCCCGAACACCTCCAGGCCGGCCAGACCGCTGGCGTCCAGCTCCTGGGCCAGAGTGACCATGTGACGGGTCCTCAGGCGGCTGGAGAGCAGTGTCTGCTGCCCGTGGCGGAGGCAGCTCTCGATCAGTCCGACAGCAGGCATAGCGTGCCAAGGTTAGCGGGCCCTGGCCGTCGTCTGCCGAGCTGAGGCACGGCGAGGACTCTCCCACGAGAGGCGGGGGAGCAGCGCCGGGATGCCCGCCACCGCCGCAGCCACAATTCCGGCCCTCGCGGTGGAGTCCGCCCGGCATCCGCATGATCCCACCTAAGCGAGGCCGGATGGTAACTCGCTCGTCGGGCGGCCCGCCCGGACCTATCCTCGCTACGTGGGGTCGTGTTGCTGCGATCCGTGAGGTTCTGGCCGCCGGGTAGCGGCGGGCGGAAACGGTTGGGCATCGGGGAGGAGTGGGCGTGCGGGACCTTCGGAGCGCGGAGCTGGCGTTGTCGCTCGAGGCCTCAATCGCCACCCCGGCTCCCACCCGCGAGGAGCTCGAGGAGTTCTTCAAGTCACTCGCCGGCTGGGACTATGCCGCGGTGATGGTGGAGCCGGCCTACGTCACCTCCTCCCGGCCGATCCTGTCCGCCATGGGCCAGCGCCTGGCGACGGTGATCGGCCATCCCCTGGGAGCCCTGACCACCCAGGCGAAGGTGATTCAGGCGGAGCAGGCCCTGGAGGATGGCGCCGACGAGCTGAACGTGGCCCTCGACGTCTCCGCCTTCCGATCAGGGGACTACCAGCGAGTGATCGATGACTTGACCGCAGTGCGCCGACTGGCCGACGCCGGCGCCATCAAGGTGATTTACTACGCCGCCGCGCTGACCGACCAGGAGTCGCTGCGAGCCGCCGAACTGATCGGCGAGGCGGGAATCACCTTCCTGATCACCAGCTCCGGGTTCCAGGGCCCAACCGAAGGTCATCAGGTCGAGGTCATCCGGGCGCGCTATGGCAGCGCCCTGCGCCTGATGGCGTGGGGGGAGATCGACTCCAGGCCAGAGGCGATGGCGATGCTGGCGGCGGGGGCGGACCGGGTGGCCACCAGCTCGACCCGGGCCCTGCTCGGGACGGCCCCATGATCCCGCCGCCCGGCGGACTGGCGATGGACGCTGGGTTGCCGAGCACGCCGGCCGCGCTGGCGGCATACATCGACCAGACCAACCTGGACCTGGGCTGCACCCGCTCTGAGATCCGGGCCTTCGTCCAGACGGCGGTCGATCAGCGCTTCAAAGCGGTCTGCATCCTGCCCAACATGGTGCCCACGGCGCGCACGGTCGTCCGCGGCTCGGCGGTCAAGGTCGCGACCGTGGTGAGTTTCCCACTCGGTGCCGACACCCCCACTGTCAAAGCCGCAGAGGCCCGAACCGTGGCTGACATGGGCGCCGACGAGGTCGACATGGTGATCGACATTGGTCGGGCGAGGGCTGGCGAGTACACCGCGATCCGCGAAGAGGTGGCAGGGGTCCGCGGCGCGCTCCCGGTCGGCGTTGTGCTCAAGGTGATCATCGAGATGCCGCTGTTGGACGCCGAGGAGTCGGTGGACGCCGCCCTCGCGGCTGAGCGGGGCGGGGCGGATTTGATCCAGACCTCAACCGGGTTCAAGGGGCTCTCTCTGCGCCCCACAGTGGCCTCCGACATCGAGCTGCTGCGGTCCATGCTCAAGCCTGAGACCGGCGTCAAGGCCAGTGGCGGAATCCGCACCACCGAGGACGCTCTGGGGGTGATCGCCGCCGGCGCCGATCGGATCGGGTCCAGCCGCGGACTCGCGATCCTGGACGGACTCCGGACTCCGGACTCAGGGCAGCGGCCAGGCTCGGCCGGACCACTGGGCACTTATGGTCCCGTGATCTCACCCGCTGATGCCGCCGGGGATCCGGTCAGCTGCCTCGCTTCGGGTCTCGGATGGGGGCGCACTCCACGCACCTGATCGCCCATGGCAGTGCCTCCAGACGGCCTTCGGGGATGGCCTCTCGGCAGCGCTCACAGCGGCCGTAGCCACCGCTGTCCAGCCGGCTCAGGGCGGCTCGCACCTGATCGGACAGCTTCTCCAGCTCCTCCCCGGCGCGAGACCTGGCGAGCCGCTCCGAGACCTCCGAGATGTGGTCTCCGGCACGCTTGCCGTACTGCACCGGAGCGGTCGGCACCGCCAGGCCCAGGCTCAGGTCGGCCAGTTCCGATGTGAGCTCCGCCAGCTTGGCCTGCAGCTTCAACCGAGCCGATTCGGAGTCGGCCTGGGCCACCTTTTCGAGATCTGTCATGCCTCGGTTTGGTACCCAGATGGCGCCGCCGCCAATCAGGCGGCGATGTCGGAGCGGTAGCGCATCCCCGCGAAGTTGATCTGGCCCAGCCCCGCATAGGCCGCCCCTCGAGCGGCCGGAAGGTCGACCCCGGTGCCGACGCAGATCAGAACTCGGCCGCCGCCAACCTCGACCCCGCCGGTGGCGGCCGCGCTGGTACCCATCTGAAAGATAAGACAGCCGAGGGCCTCGGCGGCCTCCAGGCCCTCCACCAGGCCGCCGGCATGCACCGCTTCGGGATATGGCGCTCTGACCGCCACCACGCCCACCGACGCCGCCGGGGCGACCGCGGCCAGCGGCGAGGGCAGCTCACCGGAAGCCGCCCCCCAGAGCAGTGGCACGGGGTCGGCCAGAAGCGGCAGCAGCACCTCCGTCTCGGGGTCCCCAAAGCGGACGTTGAACTCCAGGACGCTGATCCGGTCCCCGACCAGCATCCCACCGACGTACAGGCAGCCCTGGAACGGCCGCCCCAGACGCGCCATCTCCGCCAGGGTGGGGGTCACGATCTCGGCCAGGGCCCGTCTGTTCAAATCGTCCGCGCCGGCCACCCGTGGCGGCGAGTAGGCGCCCATGCCCCCGGTGTTGGCCCCCAGATCACCGTCGAGAGCGCGCTTGTAATCGCAGACCGGGGGCAGCATCACGGCCCTCTCGCCATCGCAGATGGCGAACAGGGAGACCTCGTCCCCCTGGAGGCAGTCCTCAATCACCACCGACCGGCCGGCGTCGCCCAGCTCCGCCATCACCATCAGGCGCTCGACGACCGCCGCGGCCTCGGCCGGGCTGCGGCAGACAAACGCCCCCTTGCCCAGGGCCAGCCCATCCGCTTTCACCACCACCGGGCCGTCACGGCGGCGGAGCTCGCGGAGCGCCTCGTCAGGCTCGCGGCACACCTTGAAAGGGGCCGTGGCGATGCCCACCCTTGCCATCAGCCGCTTCGCGAACGCCTTGCTGGTCTCCAGCTCGCCAGCGGCCCGCGTGGGACCGAAGCGGCGGATCCCGGCGGCCGCGAGGGCGTCCCCGACGCCGGCCGCCACCGCTGCGTCGGGACCCAGGATGACCAGGTCAACCGCCTCCGACCGGGCCAGCTTGGTGATCCCGGCGGGATCAGTGGCGGCGATGCTCCAGTTGGACCCCAGCGCCGCCGTGCCCGGGTTGCCCGGGCTGCAGCTCACTCGGCTCACCAGAGGGCTGCGGGAGCAGGCCCAGGCCAGGGCGTGCTCCCGGCCCCCTCCTCCCACCACCAGGACGTGCAATCCCCGGGCGGCGTGGTCTGCGCTCACTCCCACTCAATGGTCGAGGGCGGCTTGCTGCTGATGTCGTAGACGACACGGTTGACCCCCGGAACCTCGTTCACGATCCGGCGGCTGATGTCGGCCAGGACGTCGTAGGGCACTCGCGCCCAATCGGCGGTCATGCCGTCCTCGGAGGTGACGATTCGCACCGCCACCACGTTGGCGTAGGTTCGGAAGTCACCCATCACCCCCACACTGCTGACCGGTGTCAGGATCGCGAAGCTCTGCCAGACCTGACCGTACAGCCCACTGTGCTTGATCTCGTCGATCACGACCCAGTCAGCGCCTCGGACCGTCTCCAGGCGCTCCCGGTTGACCGCGCCGATGATCCGGATCGCCAGCCCCGGCCCCGGGAACGGCTGGCGCATGACCAGGTCGTCGGGAAGACCCAGGGCTCGGCCCACCCGGCGCACCTCATCCTTGAAGAGGTAGCGGAGAGGCTCCACCAGCTGGAAGCGCATTCCCAGGGGGAGGCCGCCGACGTTGTGGTGGGTCTTGATCTTGTGGGCCCCGAAGGTGTCCGCCGAGGTGCTTTCGATGACATCGGGGTAGAGCGTCCCCTGAGCCAGGAAGGGGACCGCCCCCAGGCGCCCGGTCTCCTCCTCGAAGGCGGCGATGAACTCGCGGCCAACGATCCGGCGTTTCTCCTCGGGGTCCACCACGCCGGCCAGAGCGTCCAGGAACCGGGCCTCGGCCTCCACCCGGATGATCTTCATGCGCATGTTGCGAGTGAGCACGTCGATGACGCGATCTGCCTCGCCTCGCCGCAGCAGGCCGTTGTCCACGAAGATGCAGGTGAGCTGATCCCCGATGGCACGATGCACCAGAGTGGCCACCACCGCCGAGTCGACGCCTCCGGAGAGCGCGCAGATCACCTGGGAGTCGCCGACGCGACCCCGGATCTCGGCGATGGCCTGGTCGACGAAGCTGGTCGCCTCCCAGTTGGGCTGGCAACCGCAGGTCTGATACAGGAAGTTGGCCAGCATCGCCGCCCCCTGGGGGGTGTGGGCGACCTCAGGGTGGAACTGGATGCCCACCCGGCCACCCGGCCCTGCCATGGCCGCGACCGGGCTGTTGAGGGTGTGGGCCACAGACCGATAGCCCGGTGGCAACTGCTCGATCACATCGCCGTGACTCATCCAGACCGGCATCTCCTGGGGCAGTCCCGCGAACAGCCCGTCCTCGCTGTCCACCACCACCGAGGCCAGGCCGTACTCCCGCTTGGTGGCGGGCTTCACCCTGCCCCCGAGGTCATGAGCCAGCAGCTGCATGCCGTAACAGATCCCCAGGATCGGCAGACCCAGGTCGTAAATGGCGGGATCCGGATGGAGCGCATCTTGGTCATAGACGCTCGCCGGTCCGCCGCTCAAGACCAGCCCGCGCGGCCGGTGGCGGCTGATCTCGGCCGCTGAGGTGGTTCCGGGAACCAGCTCGCAGTACACCTTCAACTCCCTGATCCGGCGCGCGATCAATTGGCTGTACTGGGATCCGAAGTCGAGTACCAGGACGCTGTCGAAGGCCAGCTTGGAAGGCGGCGGCTGCGACGCCAGATCCGATGCGGGCGGGACGGCAGCGATCATCGGCTCCCCCCGCTCCCGGCCATCAGCGAGCCATCCCGACCTGCTGGGCCTGCTGGAAGAGCTTGCCCTCGGTGAGGATGGCCGGGGCCACCACCATCTCGGTCTCCTGGAACTCCGCGATGGTCCTGGCTCCACACACCCCCATCGCCGACTTGATCGCCCCCACCAGGTTCTGACTGCCATCATCGACTCGCGCCGGGCCCACCAGGAGCTCCTTCAACGTGGCTCTGGTGCCCACCTTGATCCTGGTCCCCCTGGGCAAGTTGGGATCGGGAGTCGCCATGCCCCAGTGGTGGCCGCGCCCAGGTGCCTCCTGGGCCGACGCGAATACCGAGCCGATCATGACCCCGTCAGCCCCCGACGCCAGCGCCTTGGTGACGTCGCCGCCGACCCGCATGCCGCCATCCGTGATCACCGTGACCGGCTTGCCGCCGGTGCGGCGGTGATCGTTGCGAGCGGCGGCCACGTCGGCTGTCGCGGTCACCTGGGGCACCCCGATGCCGAGTACGCCACGGGTGGTGCAGGCGGCGCCCGGACCCACCCCCACCAGGATCCCGTCGACCCCGGTCGCCATCAGCTCCAGGGCCGTGTAGTACTCGACGCAGTTGCCCACCACCACCGGGATCGTCGCCGCGGCCGCCAAATGGCTGAAGTCGAGCTGTCGGTAGGAGCGGGAGATGTGACGAGCCGTGAGCACGGTGCCCTGGACGAAGTACAGGTTGGCCCCCGCCTCGGTCACGATGGGGAGCCGGTGCTCAGCCTCGGCGGGGCTGGTCGAGACCCCGCAGATGACGCCGGCCTCCTTGATCTGCTCAATCCGGCGGGATATCAACTGGTCCTTGACCGGCTGCCGGTAGAGCTCCTGGAGGAGGGTGTTGATCCTCTCCCTGGGCGCCTCGGCGATCTCCTCGTAAACGGCCGCCGTGTCCTCGTAGCGGCAGTTGATCCCGTCCAAATTCAGGACCGCCACCCCGCCCAGGTGGCCCATCTCCTGGGCGAAGTGGGGGTCGACCACCCCGTCCATCGCGGCGGCCAGGATCGGGATCGGAATCTCAACTTCGCCGATTTGCAAGGAGATGTCGATCTCGTCGGGGTTGATGGTCACCTTGCCGGGCACCAGGGCGACCTCGTCGAAGCCGTAGGCCCGCCTCGCCCGCTTACCTCGTCCCAGTTCAATGTCCAAGCAGGGCCACCTCCGTATGCGGGTGCACGGGGACCACCTGACGTGTGCCACCCCGGGTTTGAGCATACCAGATGAGCTCTGATGGTCCCCTATCTAGTGGGCAGATGCTTCCTGGTACACGTCATGTGGTGTTCGCCCCCGGGCCGCCGTCCGGGGCGACCGCTGCTCAACTCCTGGTCAGGACGGCTCGGATCACGATCCGGGAGGTGTCAATCCAGAGCGGAGTGCAGGTGATCACGGTCAGGTAGCTACCTCCACTCAGGGCTTGCAGCTGGGTCACCTGGGCCGGACTCTCCACCCAGATCTGGGTGATGGTGTATGTGAACTGCCGGCAACTGCGGTTGGTGACCACGATTGGGTCGCCCACCTTGAGCGTGCCCAGGGGCTCGAAGTTGGGCTCCCGGTGCACGGCTATCAGCATGTTGCCGGCCTGCCCCGGGCCGGGTGAATCGGCGTAGTGCACCACCGACCGCTGGGTCAGCATCGACCAGTTCCCGTTGCCGGCCACACCCTCAATCCCTGGAAGGCTGGGGAAGCCGAGCAGTGCGAACTCGGAACTGGGCGAGCCGCTGCCGCACGCGGGGGCGGTCGCCGGAGATGAGGAGCCGGCCGGGTTCTCGCTCTGGGCGGGGATGACCTGGGTCAGGGCCCCGTTGGGCCCGAGCCAGCTCTTGAGCAACTTGTGATCGTTGCTGCCTCGATGCAGCACTCCGAGCACGGGCGGCAGCAGCACTCCGACCCCGACCAGGACCAGGATCACCCCCAGACCGGCCAAAGTCGTGCCCACCTTCCGGCGCCGCGCCCACCCCGCCATCGGTGTCTTCATCGGGTCTCCTTCGCCCTGCCCTACACCATCCTAACCCAGCCGGCCATCACGCCTGCTCCCGTCGTCACACCAGGCGCAGAGCTTGTTACGCAGCCGTTGTCGTTCCCGGACTGCGAGTTCAGCCACTCCCGGGACACAATCGCCATGTGATACAGGCCAACGTCGAAGACCGCAAGTGGGAGCCTCCCATCGCCACGGTCGTGGACCCCAGCGCCAAGCTGATGGTCATCGATGATGACCCGGCCATGCTGCAGCTGGTGGAGTTGATCGCCGCCGAAAACGGCTACGAGGTGACCACCGCCGCCAGCGGCGCGGCCGGGCTGCGGCTGGCCATGGAGAGTGAGCCCGACCTCATCCTGCTGGACCTGGTGCTGCCCGACATGAGCGGCATCGAGGTTTGCCGACGGCTGCGCGCGGCCGGTTACAAGTCAACGGTGATGATGGTCTCCTGCCTGCAGGAGTCCGAGGACGTGGTGATCGGGCTGGAGGTCGGCGCTGACGACTACATGCGCAAGCCCTTCGAGGTCCGGGAGCTGGTCGCACGCATCAATGCCCGCCTGCGCCGCACCCGTCTGCTGCGCCAGAGTGCTGGCCAGGACCGGCTTCAATTCCCCGGCTTGTCAATCGACCTGGGACGACACGAGGTGCGCCGCGACGACCGCCCCGTGCCCCTGACTCCCACCGAGTTCGGGATTCTCATGACCCTGGCCCGCAACGCCGGCCGGGTGGTGTCACGCCCCCAACTAATCGCCGAGGTGTGGCGCCGCCGTGACCCCTACCAGGTGCACTCCCTGGATGCGCATCTGTACCGCTTGCGGCGCAAAATCCAGGGCAGTTCAGACGGTCCGCAGTACATCCATGTGGTGATCAGCGCGGGCTATCGCTTCGAGTACCAACCCGGACGTGAGCTGGCGATGGGCCCACGCCTCAGCCTGGTCCGCTGATCCACTGACGTCCCGCCGCCGAAGCCGCCGCGCGCGCGGCGCCGGTTTGGAGAGGTTCAGCGAATCAGGGATAAACCCCTCGGGCGCTGGCGGCGCGGGCCACCCGGCCGATCGCAATCGCATAGGCGGCTCGACGCAGCGAGATGTGGTTGTGGGCGGCGAATCCCCAGACATGGTCACTGGCCCGCAGCATGGCGCGCTCCAACTGAGAGTTGATCTCCTCTTCGTCCCAGAAGAACGATTGCAGATCCTGCACCCACTCGAAGTAGGACGCGGTCACGCCACCGCCATTGGCGAGGATGTCGGGAACCACAACTATGCCGTCCTCCGCCAAGATCGCCTCCGCCCGTGGGGTGACCGGTCCGTTGGCGCCCTCCGCGACAATGCGCGCCCGCACCTGCGAGGCATTTTGGGAATTGATGACGCTCTCCACCGAGGCGGGCACCAGCACCGTAACCGGCAGCGCCAGCAACTCCTCACGACTGATGGCTTCGCCGGGAACCCCACCGTCTCCCAGATGGCCACCCTCGAGCTTCAGGCGCTGCAAGGCCGCGATGTCCAAGCCGGCGCCGTTGTGCCAGCCACCGGCGTGGTCGGACACCGCGATCACCCGGCAGCCGGCCTCCACCAGCATGCGGGCACAGGTAGCCCCCACTGTGCCGAAGCCCTCCACCGCCACTGCGGCACCCTCGAGGGTGAGGCCGGTGTTGCGCAGGGTGTGCATCAAGACCGCGGCCAAGCCCCGACCAGGGGCCTCGACCCGCCCCACCGAGCCGCCCACCGCCTGGGGCTTGCCGGTGACGGAGGCGGTCACCGAGAACCCTTGGTGCATGGAGATGGTGTCCATCATCCAGGCCATCACCTGCGGACCGGTGCCAATGTCGGGCGCCGGGATGTCGCGCTCCGGGCCTAGCAGCAACCCGATCTCGGTCGTGAATCGGCGGGTGAGACGCTCCAGCTCGCGAGCACTCAGCTCGCTCGGGTTGACCTCCACCGCGCCCGCCGCGCCTCCGAAGGGCAGCGACATGACGGCGGTCTTCCAGCTCATCAACATGGCCTGAGCTTTGGTGCCCTCTAGGGTCGCGTCACGCTCGTAGCGGATTCCCCCCTTGGCGGGTCCGCGCGCGATGCTGTGGTGGACGCGATAGCCGGTGTACACCTCGACGGCACCGTCGTCATGGACGACTGGAAAGTGGACCTGAAGGACCCGCTTGACCTCCCGCAGCACCGCGTGCAGATCCTCATCCAGATGCAGAAACTCTGCAGCCTCGTCGACCCGGTGTTGCCCGGTGGCGTACAGATCCTCGATCAAACTCTCGCTCGGGGCCACGCTCACGGGCTCAGTATATGGGCTATCGCCGCCGTGCGGGCGACGCCCGACACGCGACTCACCGCAGCGGAGCGAGCGTCACGCGGGACCAGCGTGCGCACTTCAGTGCACGCGCGCTGCGCGCACATGTGTAACAATCTATGCAATTGAAGTGGCGGCAAGCTGGTTGCACCGGTTCTGCCACCTCGAGGGATCGGCCCTGCACTGGTTAGGACCCACAGCGCGGCGACAGGATTCGCCGCTGAAATCACGAGGAGATCGTACATGCCCCGAACCACCAGAAGGACTGGCACCAAGCGCACCACCGCGCGCACGGTCAGTCGCACGACTCGCAAACCGGCGGCGCGAAGGACCACGGCAAAGAGTGCAACCGCCAAGCGGACCACCGCCCGGAGGACCACCCGTACCCCAGTGGCGCGGATGTCGCCCGCGGCTCTCAACAAGAGCTTGGCGGCTCAGCTGAAGTCACTGGAGCGGCGGCTGGGCGATATCGAGCGCAAGCTGGACGCGGCCGTGACCAGGGGTGCAACCGCCGTGCGGGTAACGGCTCGTCGCAGCACCTCCGCTCGCAGCGCGGCCCCGGCTCGTCGCAGCACCACCGCCCGCAGCGCGGCCCCGGCCCGTCGCAGCACCTCCGCTCGCAGCGCGGCCCCGGCTCGTCGCAGCACCACCGCCCGCAGCACCACCGCTCGCAGCGCGGCCCCGGCCCGTCGCAGCACCACCGCCCGCAGCACCACCGCTGCTAGGCGTCCGGCTCCAGAACGAGCCACCGGCGCCCGGGCTGCGGCTAGCAACCCACGGCGCAGCACCCGCAGCGCGGCTCCGGCCGCGGAGAAGTCAGCGGCGCGGGGGGGCGCTCGTCGCCGCGGCCGGGTAACCCTGGCTGCGAGCAGCGCAGCCGCCAGCAGCTGATCGGCGAAGTCCTCAGATGAGCAAGGGGTGGGCCCAGGGGTCCACCCCTTTTTGGTTCGCCCCTGCGAACAGCCTGCCCGCTTAAGCCGCGAAAAGACTGCGGAGTCGGCGCCCGGCCTCCTCGACGTCGGGCTCGCTGACGTCGAGATGCATGACGGCGCGAACAGTCTGCGGTCCGAAGGCCACCAACCGCACCCCCGCCGCCTCGGCCTGAGCCACCAGGGGC
>JABEUU010000173.1 GCA_013044295.1 Candidatus Dormiibacterota bacterium | reverse complement strand
GGTTCGGGTGGTTCGGCCGTGGCAAGGCGAGTGGCGTGCACCAGATACGGCGAGGGCGGGTCTCCTCGAGGTTGGTCCAGCGCTGCTCCGGACGCGGAGTGCTCAGAAGTAGCGGGTTCAGTCGGTGCCGGGTGTTGGCGATCTAGCATTTCGCCCCCGGCGGCCCGTTGGCAGTCTGCCTCCGGGGCGAAAGAGCCCACGAGTCGCCAGGTACGAGACGGACAGTAACCTGGCGGAGCATCGGATTTTCCGGCTTGTACAGCCGGACCTGCGCTCGCGGGGCACGGCACCACAAGTCTCACGGCCAGTTCGTGGTGACACCACTGAGGGTCAACTTTCCCGCGGGCTGGTCAGGACGACCCCGACCACCTGCCCTTCCGAGCCGACTGAGGGCCGCCTGCAACTGCCTGGCAGGATATCGACGGACCGGGGCCCGAGTGGGCCGGCGACGTCAGCGGCCGTAGCCAACCGGCTTTCGCACCTTGCTGCCACGGTCGGTCGGCCGCTGGTCTAGCCCTGCCTCGAGGCGAACGACTCCAGGATCCTTCGAGCCACCCCGTCGAAGCCACGCACCGAGCTGCAGACCACCATCGCCGGCGGGCGCAACCGCCGCCGCACCACCTCCACCGCCTCCGCAGCCGACTGGACCAGAACGACCGGCGTTCCCACCACCTGGCGCGCAACATCGGCGGAGCTGACGGTGTGGGCCAGGCTGCGCTCGCGGGCAGGCTCAATCGGTCCCAGCACCACGAGGTCGGCGCCTCGGAAGGCGTCCGCGTAGTCAGGCAGCAGGGCCAGGGTGCGCGAGTAGGTGTGGGGCACATGCACCACCACCAGCTGCACGTCATCGCCGACTCGCTGGCGGGCGCCGGAAATGGTGGCCCGTAGCTTGGTTGGGTGGTGGGCGTAGTCGTCGACCACGGTCACCCCCTCCACCTCGGCAACCACCTCGAAGCGGCGGGCCACCCCTCGGTAGGTGGCGGCCGCCGCGGCCGCCAGGTCCAGGGGGGCGCCCAGCTCGACGGAGGTGGCCAGCGCTCCCAGGGCGTTGCTGGCGTTGTGAGCTCCGAAGATCGGCAGCCGCATCGCGACCGTCGCACCGTCGGGCCCGACCACCTGCAGGAGCTGGTGGTCTCCCTCGACCACTGGGTCCTCAGCGAGGTGCCAATCACCGCCGACGCCCCAGGTGGCCACTGGGCACACGGCCTCCTGGGCCAGGGCCAGGGCGGGCGCGTTCTCGCGGTTCACCAGCAGACGGCCGTCCGGCGGCATGGCCGCCACCAGCTGCCGATAGGGCGCGACGTAGGCGGCGAGATCGGGGTAGAGGTCGGGATGGTCCAGCTCCAAGTTGAGCAGGGTCACCACCTGGGGATGCCACTGCAGGAACTTGGCCCGGTGATCCAAGGCCGAGGTTGTGTACTCGTCGCCCTCGAAGACAAACGGCGAGCGCCGCTGCCAGTCTCCGAGGCTGACCGCCAGCCCGAAGTCGAGCGAGGTGGCACCCAGCCGGAAACCGGGACGCAGCCCGGCCTGGTCCAGCATCCACACGGCCAGTGAGGAGGTGGTTGTCTTGCCGTGGGTGCCGCAGACGACGGCGCTGCGCCGGCCCTGTGCCAGCCGGCCCTGGGCCTCCGCCTCGCTCACCACCATCATCCCGGCCTCCAGAGCCGCGGCCAGCTCGGAATTGCCGAGCTGCACCTGATTGCCAAGCACCACCATCTCGGGCTCCCCCCAGCGCCTGAGGTTTTCGGGGCTGTGGCTTGCGGCAAACTGGATCCCGGCCGCCTCCAGAATGGTCGTGGTGGGGGGGTACGCGTCCTCGTCAGCGCCGGTCACCAGGTAGCCCAGCTGCCGGCAGGCCAGGGCCAGGCCCGAGACCGCGTAGCCGCAGATGCCAAGGAAGTGGAGGTGCGCGGGCGGGTCCGGCCAGTCGGACAGAGCGAGGGCGGGGGCCTCGGTCAACTGGCCCCCCGGGCCACGGAAGCCAGCAGCTCCGCCACCTCCGCGGCCGCCCCCGGCCTGGCCATGGTCGAGCTGGCCCGCGCCATCCGCTCCCAGGTGGCGGGATCGCCGAAGATTCCCGTCACCTCCCCGATCAGGGTTTCAGCGGTCAGGCCCGGGTCCTCGGCGAGCACGGCGGCGCCCGCCTCCACGAATGGGGTGGCGTTGGCCGTCTGGTGGTTGCCAGCATGAGGATACGGCACCAGCACCATCGGCTTGCCCAGGCAGGCAACCTCCGCCAGCGAGCTGCCCCCGGCGCGCATCAGGACCAGCCCCGACCCCGCGATCAGGGGCGCCATCCCGTCCACGAACGCCAGCGCCCGGTAGCGTTGAGGCTCGGCCAGGCCGAGGGCGGCCACCTCCGTCAGCACCCGCTGGTGATCCCCAGGACCTGTCAGGTGGGTTATCTGCAGCTGAGGCACGGCGGCGAGCAGCCGTGGCAGCGACTCCACCAGCACCTGGTTCAGATGGCGCGCCCCCTGGGAACCGCCCATGACCAGCAGCACTGGGACGAGTTCCGGGGCGCCCGCCGAAGCGGCCAGAGTGCTGAACTCGCTCCGCACCGGATTGCCGGTGCAGACCACCCGCACCCCCGGCAGCGAGGCGGCGGTGCCAGCGAAGGAGGTCGCCACCACCGCCGCCCGCCGCGCCAGCCATTCCACGGCCCGGCCGGGAAGCCGATTCTGCTCGAGCAGGACGACCAGGACCCCCCGGCGCCTCGCCACCATGGCCACCGGCACCGACACGTAGCCACCGGTGGCCAGCACCACGTCCGGATCAAAGTCAGCCATCACCTGGCGAGCCTGCAGGTAGGCCAGGGGCATTCTGGTCAGCAGCCGCGGGGTGGCGGTCATGCGGCTGGATCCCATGCTGCCCAGGCTGAGCCCGATGAACTCGAGGCCGGCGGCCGGCACCAGCCGGGACTCGGGCCCGTCCGCCCTGCCCACGTAGGTGACCTTGCCCTGGGGATCTAGCTGGCTGAGGGCCTCAGCGACCGCTAGCGCGGGGGTGCAGTGGCCCCCGGTTCCGCCCCCCGTGATCAGCACGCGCATTGGCACTCCCCGCTCGGCGTCGCCGGGCCGAGATGTTCAACAGGATCCCGGTGGCGGCCAGCGACAGCGCCATCGAAGAGCCCCCGTAGCTTATGAACGTGAGCGGCACTCCCGTCGAGGGGATCGTGTCGGTCACCCCGCCGATGTTGATCAGGGCCTGGCCGACGATCCAGATCGTCACCCCTCCCGCGAGCAGGGCTCCGAGGTGGTCGGGCGCGTTCTTGGCGATCTGATAGCCGCGCCAGGCGAACACCCCAAAGAGCGCCAGCACGGCCAGCGTCCCCACCAGCCCCAGATCCTGGCCGATGACCGCGAAAATGAAGTCGTTCTGCGCTTCCGGCAAGATCTGAGCCGACGGCACGGGGCTGCTGAAGCCGGTCCCGAAGACGCCGCCCGCCCCGAAGGCGTAGAGCGCCTGCACCGCCTGGAACCCGGACCCCAGAGGATGGGCGAAGGGGTTGAGGTAGGCGAGCAGGCGGGCCACCCGGTAGGGCTCGGCTGCGATCAGCAGACCCCCAGCCAGTAGTCCCGTGACGGCCAAGCCCAGCAGGTAGCGGAGCTTGGTCCCCGCCAGCACCAGCAAGCCGAGCCCGACCATGGCCACCACCATGGTCGACCCCAGGTCCTTCTCCAGGATCACCAGAGCCGCCACCACCCCGATCCGCCAGGCATACGGGATCACGCCCTCGCGCAGGTTGGTGATGCTGCGACGGCGCTGGTCGAGCCAGACTGCCCCGAACACCACCACCATGAACTGAGCGATGACACTTGGCTGGATCTCGATCGAACCAGCTCCGATCCAACGCCTGGCGCCCTGAACCTGCACTCCGATGTGGGGCACCAAGACCGCCACCAAGAGGAACACGCTGGCAGCCCCCAGCCAGGGACCGAGCTGGCGCCAGCGGTGGTAGTCGAGCCGCAGTCCGATCACCAGGCCGACCCCGCCCAGCAGCAGCCAGACCACCTGGCGCTCAAAAAAGTAGGCGGGATTTCCGTAAGTGGTGTAGGCCACCCCGGCGCTGGCGACGAACACCATGATCAGCCCGATGGCGCAGAGCACGGCGGTGGTCAGGAGCAGCCAGATGTCCAGGTCGGGGGCATGGGCCCAGCTCAGGGCACGGCGCTCGCCCTGGGTCCGGGCGGCCGGGATCCAGCGCTCGACCCGGGCGATCACAGGCGTGCCCCCGCAAGGCCGGTCCACATCGCCCAGGCGATCACCAGCACCGCCGCGATCAAAGACACGCTCCAGAGCCGCAGGTCGATCTCCCACTCGCTCATGCCACCCAGCTCCAGATGGTGGTGAAAGGGGCTCATGCGCAGCAGCCGGCGACCGTGAGTGAGCTTGAAGAACCCGACCTGCGCCATCACCGAAAGCGCCTCGATCAGGAAGACCACCGCCAGCAGTGGCAGCAGCAGCAGCAGGCCGGTCTGGGCGGCGGCCGCCGCCAGCATCAACCCCAGGGCCAGGGAACCAGCGTCCCCCATGAAGATGCGGGCGTGGGGCCGGTTGAAGACCAGGAATGCGAGGAGCCCGGCCGCGACCGCCAGGCAGGTTGAGGCCAGTCCCGGCCGGTGTTGGATCGCCGCCGCCACCCCGCAGGCGGCAAAGGCCGGCACCGCCACCCCGGCGGTCAGGCCATCGACCCCGTCAGCGAGGTTGGAGGCGTTCGCGGTGGCCAGGGCGGCGAAGGCGGCCAGGCCGACTCCGGCTGCCCCCAGGTCGCGCCAGCCAAGGCCGGGGACCAGCTGCCAGCCGGCTCCGCTGGCGGCCAGGGCCCACCCCAGCAGGCCGGCGCATAGGGCCAGCCAGGCGAACTTGGGCAGAGCCCTGATGCCGCTGCCGTGGTGGACCTTGGTCCAGTCGTCGATCACCCCAACGCCGGTCCCCAGGGCGGCGGCGGCGACCACCACCCCCCCTGCGGGGTCGCGCAGGGCGACTGCCCAGACGGCCGCCAGCACCACGCAGAAGACCACGCCGCCAGCGGTCGGGGTGCCTGCCTTGCTGAGGTGCGACGCCGGGCCATCGGTCCGCTCCACCTGCCTCAGCCCGAGCCGGCGCAGCGTGACTATGGCGGGCGGGTAGAGCGCCACCCCAGCTACGAATGCGCCCGCCACCGCAAGTTGGTTCACTCGGGGCATATTAGGGTTGGAGCTTGAAGCGGTCGATCAGCTGCTGGGTAACCAGCTTGGAGGTGGGGGCGGCGTCGTAGGCGCCCTCGCGCTGGGGCGCCGGCACCTGGGGGTTGCGGATGATGCAGAGCATCGAGAACTGAGGGTTGCTGGCGGGAAAGAACTCCGTGAAGGAGTCGATGGTGTTGTTGCCGTAGACGCCCTGGCCGTTGGAGACCGACGAGGTTCCGGTCTTGCCCGCGATTTCACCTTTCCAGGTGGGCCAGATCCGGGCCTCGAAGCCGGAGCCGCCGGGCACGTCCACCACCCCCACCATCATCTGGCTCAGGGTCTGAGCCGTGGCGGCTGAGATCACGCGATGGGTCTTGGGCTTGATGTAGGTGGTCGGCTGGCCGCCGCCGGTGATGGCGGTGACCACGTGCGGCTGGACCCACACGCCGCCGTTGGCGACCGCGTTGACCGCGGCCAGCATCTGGATCGGGGTGGTCACGTAGCCCTGGCCGAAGCTGGCGGTCGCCAGCTGGATGGGCTGCAGCTGGGAGAAGGCCGGCAGCGGCTGGTTGGAGGCCCCGGCGAGGTCGATCCCGGTGGGATGGCCAATCCCGAAGGCCTGCATGTTGTTGTAGAACGGCCTGGCCCCCTCCCACTGCTCGATATGGACCGCGCCCACGTTGAGGGAGTCCTCCAGCACCCAGTTCATGCTGATCACGCCATGAGCTCTCAGATCCCAGTCACGGATGGTCCAGCCCTGGACGGTCACCTGGCCGGTCTCGTCGAAGGTCTCGGTGGGAGTGATCACATGGCGGTTCAGAGCTCCCGCGAAAGTGAGCACCTTGCCCACCGAGCCCGGCTCGTAGAGATCGGCCACCCCTGCGTCCCTGAACAGCTTGACCGGCTCGGTCGCGTAGTTGTTGGCGTTGTAGGAGGGGTAGTCGGCCCAGGCCACGATCCCGCCGCTGTGAACGTTCATCACGATCATGGTCCCGGAGCTCCCGTTCACCTTCTTCACCTCGGCCGCCAGGTCCTTCTCCACCGAGGCCTGGATGCTGGCATCGAGGCTGGTCTGCAGGTTGCGACCGTTGACGGCAGGTTGCTGGGGAGCGGAGCCGAGCACCACCGGGTTGCCCTGGAGGTCGTTGACCACGGACTGTCGGCCGGCTTTCCCTGAAAGGACCGAGTTGTAGTACCCCTCCAGCCCGTACTGACCCTGGCCACTGGCGTTGACGAACCCCAGCACGTCGGACGCCAGGGTGGTGCCGGGGACCGGCCCGGGTCCGTAGTAGCGGGTTTCGCCCTGGATCGACCCGATCCCGGCCAGGTTGAGTCGCTGCAGCTGGCTTTCCACCTGCGCGCTCTGGCCCTTGGCCAGATACTCGAAGGCGAGCGGCTTGGTGAGCAATTGGACGAGCTGGTTGGCGGGCAGGTTCAGCACCGGAGCCAGCTGGGTCGCCTCCCGGAGGCGCTCCGTGGCAGGGATCTGGTTGGGGGCGGCAAAGACGTCGTAGGTGGGCACGTTGCCGGCCAGCACCTGGCCTTGGTCGTCCAGGATCAGTCCCCGGGTCGCGGGTATCGTGATCTGCTGCACCTGCTGGGAGACGGCCGCCGCTGCCAGCTGCGGCCCTTGGCGGACCTGGAGCTCCACCAGCCTGGCGCCGAGACCGAAGACCGCGACCAGGAGGATCGCCGAGAGCGCCGCCATGCGCCGCCTCGGGTCCGCCGTCTCCTGGTGCCCGTGGCCGCCCCGCGCCAGCTCGGCTGGCCGGCGGTGGCTGATTGGTCGGCGTGCCGAGTAGGGCCTGCCGGCCACTTAGTCAGGCACCCTTGAGGGCGAGCAGCACCGGCAGCAGGGGGTCCTGGCCATGGGCCGGGGGCTGGCTCACCACGGTCCAAGTCGGCGGCGGGGTCAGCCCCATGTGAGTGGCCGCCAGATTGATCGCCCCCGCGCTCTGGAGCTGGTCGAGCTGCTGCGTCAACAGCTGGTCGCTATTGCTGAGCTGGGCCTTCCAGGCCTGGAGCGAGGCGACCTGGTATGTGAGCGCGGTGCCAGTGGCGGTCTGGGACACATAGACCGTCCCGAACAAGACCAGCAGCGCCAGCACCGGCAGCAGGGCCCAGGCCACGCCGTTGCGCGCCTTGCTCCGGGTGCGGCTGCGCGATGGGACCGACTCCTCCTCGTCGAAGGGCAGGAATCCGGCTCGGGGGCGGGACGCGGTGATGGTGCTCATGGTGGCCTTGGTGCTGAGATGTGAACTGGAACGCGGGAGAGGAAAGCTTTGGGGAACGGGGTCGGGGAGCCAGGGTCAGGTGGTCGCCGTCGGCAGCTTGACCGCCGTGCGCAGCAGGGCGGAGCGGGCCCGGGGATTCCGGGCCACCCTCTCCCTGCCGCGGCGGCGAGCGATAAAACCCTCCGAGCCGGAGGTGGCCCGGAATCCCCGGGCCCGCTC
>JABEUU010000172.1 GCA_013044295.1 Candidatus Dormiibacterota bacterium | reverse complement strand
GCCGGTGAGGGGGTCGTGAAAGGCCTGGCGCACCAGCTGCTGGCGTCGACGGTGCTCCTCGGTGACATCCTGGTACTGGGCGATGAAGTACCAGGGCTCCCCGTCAGGGTGCCGCATCAGGCTGGCCGTGACCTGGACCCAGACCAGATGACCATCCCGGTGGACGTAGCGCTTGACGAACTGCCGTTCGGAGGCGCGCTGCTCGAGCACTTCCCGGGTCTTTCCCCGGTCCTCCGCGACCGTGAGATCCACGACTTCTATCCCCGTCATCTGGGCGGGGCTGAGTCCCACCATCCGGCCCAGGGCCTCGTTGACCTGGAGGTATCGTCCGTCCAGGTCTATGGTGGCCATTCCCAGCGGGGCTCGCTCGAAGATGAGACGAGACCGCTCCGCGGCCTCCCTGAGCGCGGCCGCGGCCTCCCGGTCCCGGGTCACGTCGCGCACCGTGCTGAGCCTGCCGATGACCTGGTCGTGGTCATCGAGCAGGGGAGCGCTGGCCACGTCGGCCCAGTACTCCCGGCCGTCGGGCAGGCGGTGGGCGACCACCGACCGCACCTGGTCCGCAGCGGCGGTGGCGACCTGGAAGGGCAGCTGCTCGCCGGCGACGCCGCCGGGGTCGTGGACGGCCTCGAGGCTCCTCCCCACCGCCTCTTCAACCGAGTCCAGGCCCTGGAGCTTGGCCCACGCCGGGTTGGCGTAGGTGATGGTTCCGGCCCCGTCGGTCACGCACACCCCATCCATGAGCTGGTCGGCCACCCGGGCGACCCCACGCAGCCGGGCGGCCTCCACCTGCCTGCCGGTGGACGCTCGCTCCAGGTCCACCAGCCTGCCCGCCGCCCCTGCGATCGCGACCAACAGCAGCAGCATGGTGGCGTCCGCCCAGCGCAGCACGCCGATGTCCACGAGGATCACGTTGGGGACCAAGAGCAGCCCAATCCACAGGGCGGTTGGGAGGGACCCCCGAAGCCCGAAGCGCATCGCCCCGTAGCCCACCGGGACCAGCGCCAGGATGACGGTCACGAATGGGGGGACGGGGCTCGCGCCGGCGCGATACAGGGTGGCAGCCGCGAAGTGGATCCCGAGGACCCCCAGCACCATGGCCTGAGTCGTCCAGAAGAAGTGGTTTCGCCAGGTGCCGGCACCCAAGGAGGAGCGCAGCCTACCCAGGGGGAAGCGCGGAGGTCCGGAGTCGACCGCTGGCTCAGCTGCCATCAGCGGGCGCTCCGACGGCCGCTCGGGGTCGCGGCCGAGGGGAAGAGGTCCGGCCTTGGAGCGGCGTTGGTCTCCACGATGTCGGCCCGGATCGGGCGGCCCAGCAGGAAGCCCTGTACGTAGCCGACCCCGAGGTGGCGCAGGGCCGCCAGCTCAGAGACCGTCTCGACCCCCTCGGCGATGAGGTCACATCCGGAGCGCAGGGCGAAGGCCACCAGTCCGGTGACCATGGCCTGCCGCATCGGGTCCTGTTCGAGGTCACGGACCAACGAGATGTCCAGCTTGACGTAAGCGGGCCGGAGTTCGATCACGTGGCGCAGGCTGGCGAAGCCGGCTCCAGCGTCATCCACCGCGAGCTTCGGGTCGGTCGTCAGCTCAGCCAGGACCGCCCGCAGATGGCTGTAACTGTCGATCACGGCGTGCTCGGTGACCTCGAGCACGACGGCCCGGTCCGCCGTCGCCAGGAGCGCGTTCAGGCCCTCCCGCTCCGTCAGCAGCAGGGCGGGCGAAACGTTCAGGCTCAGCCAGCCGCTGCTGCCAGGTAGCCGACGCGCCTCCCGGAGGGCCGCTCTCAGACAGGCGAGCTCCAGTTGTGTTCCCATGCCCACCTCGGTGGCGATGGTGAAGGCCTGGTCAGGGGAAAGACCCGTCTCGAAGCGGGTGAGGGCCTCATGGCCGATCACCACTCCTGTGCCCGCCGCCACGATCGGCTGGAAGACGGGGTGGAAGCGGCGGTCGCGCAGAATCCCCTGGACCTGGTCGCACCCCCGCTCGCTGGTGTGCAGCCTGCGCGTGGTGGTGGCGAGCAGCACCGATGCCATCGCGGCGACGTCGGCCAGGGTGGGCAGGATCGCGCTCAGATCCGCGGCCGCGGCGCGTTCGCTGGCGGCTCCCCGGCCGGCGCTGAGCACCCACTCGACTCGCCCGCTCATCACCACTGGGGCATGGGCCATGGCGCGCAGCCCCGCGGGCCACAGCCGGGCGGCGTCACCCCCGGGCAGCACCTCCACGAAGGCGCCATCCCGGCCACATCGGCCCACCAGCCGCTGCCAGTTCTGGGCGGTGATGGCGTCGCGGCACCCCACCTGGTGGGGGGTGGCCTCGGGACACGCGCCCATCACGAGACCTGGCCCTGAGAGGCCGGAGCGCACCAGAGCGGCGTAGTCGAGGCCGGCTCGGTCCCTGAGCTCGGTGCAGAGCGCGCTCGCCAGGCTCTCCACCGAAGCGCTGGGGTCCATCCGGCTGATGGCGTCGGTGATCGCACGGCGCAGCCGGTCGGTGGGGTCAACTCTGCTCCCGGACAGGGCCTCGCCGACGCACACCAGCGTCATCAGGCCGGCGGTGGCAACCCAAAGCACCCAGGCCGCGTCCCAGCCCAGGGAGTAACGGCGCGCCGCCACGATGGTCAGGAGCAGGCTGGCCGACCCGACCAGGGCGATGGCGGTGAGCGATCGCTCCAGCCGCGGGGCGCGCCGCAACCTCCGAACCGCCGGCACTGCCAGAACCAGGATCAATCCCAGCATGAGACCGGCCACGACCTGCCAGAGGCCCGCGTAGCTGGTGCCGCTGAGGGGCGGTGGGCCGGCGGCGGCCAGTTCGGCCCCCAGCAGGGACACGATGGCGAGCCCGGTCGAGGTCAGGAGCATCCATGGCATGGCCCCGTCCCCTGACCCGTCGCGGCCGGGCGCATCCCTCCCTAGGGACAAACGGACCCGATCCGGTAGGCCCAGGACCACCACCAGGCCGAGCAGGGTTCCCCCTTGCCAGGCGAGGCGAGTCCAGGCGAAGGCCTCGGCCCGCCCTGCGAGCACCGCGCGGGGCGTCATCAGCCCAGGGTAGGTGACCAGGAAGGCCAGCGCCATCAGGCCGGAGAAGGCGAAACAGGACGCCAGCCAGAGTCGTCGTCGGTTGCGCCCACCATTGGACCTGAGCAGTACAGCCGTCGCCACAAAGTCGGCGACCAGGATCAGGGCGGCTGCTATCGGCACCAAGCCAGGCGCCACCACCGTGTTTTGGGAGGCGATCGGCATCACAGCCAATGCCAGCAGCCCCAGCACGCCCGCCACCCAGAGCTCAGGATGCCGCTTCCACCCGACCCTGGGCAGGGCTGGGCGCCCTCGCGCTAGCAAACGTGGGCGCCCTCGCGCTAGCAAACGGGAGACGCCGTGGTCAAAGCGGCCAAGTGGCTAGCTCTCCCGCAAGAGAGAACTCATCCGGGCGGCTTGGGTGAACTCGTGCATGCTGCCGACTATGCGCCGGTGGCACCACGGCTCTGACCGCGCCTCCGTTACGATTCTGCGGCCATCCGTCACGCCTCCCGGACCTTCCGGCAAGGCACGCGCCCGCGCCGTCGCAGGTGGGCTGGCCGGCGCGGCGGAGCGGCGGCCCCGCCAGACCGGGACCGCCGACTGAGACATCTAGGCTGGCGGCGTCAGCTCTGCTGCCGGGTCTGGCCTCCCAGGCGAGCGACGGTAGCCGCCGTCGCCTCTGCCGCGATCTTCACCAGCTCCTTGGGCACAGGCGCGGGTCGGCCGTCACTGAGCCTCACCCAAACCCATTCCGTGAAGACCTCTGCCAGCAGGATCCCCTCCGACCGGCGCTTGATGGTGGTGCGCCGGTAGGCCCGGGTGCCCTTGACCAGTTCCACCTGCACCCTCAGCTCCAGCTCGTCGCCAAAGCGGGCGGGAGCATGGTAGGTGATCTCGCTGTGGCGGATCACCCAGCCACCGTGGTGGCTCGCGGCCCAGTCGGCACCGAGGCCGCTCGCCTCGGCGTGGCGCGAGGCCATCTCCTCCGCCCAGTTCAGATAGACCGCGTTGTTGACGTGGCCGAAGGCGTCGATCTCATACTGGCGCACTCGCCAGTGGTCGCTGTAAACAAGTGGATCCGAACTCACCGGTCCATTATCGAGCCCGGTCCTTCAGGGACCTCGGGGCGAATTCTCGGCGTCGCCTTTCCCACCCATTTCTCAGGTAACTCACGGCGGTCGGGTGTTTGATTGTCGAACCGCAGCACCACTGCCTGGAGGAGAGTGCGCCCGTTGAGCAGCTGGAGAGCAGCCCTGGCCCGGATGCGACCCCGATGGCGGCCGTCTGGGGATCTGGGCGATCGGCTGGCGCTGCTGCTGGCGGCCATGGTCGCCTTCAAGTTCTCGAACTGGCTCTGGCTGTCGGCCCGCGTTTCCGGCAAACCGGCTCTGCTGGCCAACCTGATCATCCAGTACCTCGCCTTCGCCGTCTTCTGCCTCCTGGTGGCGCTGGCCCTCCGCCGACCGCTGCCCCGGGCCATCAGTCGCCTGCGCTTGCATCGGGTGCTCTGGTTCAGCCCCGCGGTGGCGGCGCTGGTGCTGGTGGTGATCGGGATCGTGATCGCCCGTCCGATCGCGCAGAACCACCTCCTTCTCGATGACGCCAACGTGATGGCGGTCTGCGGGGCCCGGGCGGTGGTGGCCGGCCACGACCCCTATCAGGTGGCGGAGATCCCGTGCCTGGCCAGCTTCAACCTGCCGGCCACTCTGGCAACCCCCTTCCACAAGGGCCCCTTCGCCAGGGTCACGGTCTATCCCACCCCGGCGCAGATCCTGGCCGTGGCCGACTCTCCCGGGCACGGCGGCATCAGCCTCTTCTCGCCCCTTGGCAAGCCCCCGCTGGCGGCGCTGTTCATGGTCCCGGTGGCGCACGCTCCCGCCTGGCAGCGGGCCGCCTGGACGCTGCTTCCGATCCTGGTGCTGTTGCTGGCGCTGGCGGTCGCTGCCGGCCCCCTCTGGCCAGCGGTGACCGCCATGGTGTTGCTCACCCTCTACCTGAACGGATCCGCGCTCAACTTCGCCGCCAACGGCAACGGCGAGGCCTTCGCCTACGCCCTGATGGCGCTCTCGTTGGTCTGGATACGCCGGCCCTGGCTGTCCGCGGTCTGCCTCGGGCTGGCGATCGGGAGCAACCAGCTGGCCTGGTTCTTTCTGCCCGGGTACGTGCTGGTGGCGGTCGAGCTGGGCGGCTGGGCCAAACGCGCGGCAGGCGTCGGGTTGACCCTTTTGGTGGCGGTCGTGCCCTGGCTGCTGGTCTACCCGGACGCCCTGGCCCGCATCTATGACAGCCTGCGAGCCAGTACCTTCCCCCTCGGCTCCGGGCCCATCGAGCTGGTCCTGGGCGGCTTCGTGGCGCCTCCCCCGAGGGTGCTGGCGCTGGTGGCCGCCGGGCTCGCGATCGCGCTAATCTGGCTCTGGGGGGCGCGCTTCCCGGTCTGGAGGATCGCCGCCGGGGTCCTGGTCCTGGCGGCCTTCTGGATCAGCTGGCGGAGCCTGGACGAGTACCTGGCCCAGATCCCGCTCCTGGCCCTGGCCGCGGCGGTCGTTCTGTTTCGGGGAAGGGGGGCCCGCCCGGCAGAGTCAGGTGGCGCGGGTCAGCTCCCATCTGCCCGGCTCCCGAGCTGACGGGCGCGGAGACTGGGTCAGGGGCGCCGTCGGCCGCCGCCGAGGGGGTCGCTCAGGCGGCGTCGCCCTCCTCCAAAGCAGGCAGGGCGGGCGGATGGGACAGCCGCGAGGGCCACCAGTTCCAGCGGCCGAGCAGGACCACGAAGGACGGCACCACCAGGGTCCGGATGATGAAGGTGTCCATGAACACCCCGGCTGCGATGCCGAAGCCGATCTGCTGGATTTGCGAACCCCCGGATCCGCCGCCCGCGATCGCCAGCACCGCGAAGGTGCCTCCCAGGACCAGCCCGGCGGTGCTGACCGTGGTCCCGGTCATTCCCACCGCCCGCCGCACCGCCTGGCGCAGGGGCATCTGCTGGACCTCCTCGCGGATGCGGGTCATCATCAGGATGTTGTAGTCGGAGCCCAGCGCCATCAGGAAGACGAACATCAGGAAGGG
>JABEUU010000171.1 GCA_013044295.1 Candidatus Dormiibacterota bacterium | reverse complement strand
GCGGCGGAGACGTTAACTGCCTGTGGAGCCGACCGTAAGACCTGGCCTCGCCCGGCAGGTGGCTGTGAAGCAGGAACCGGGATCGCCCCGGAGCCCACCGGCTCGATCGGTGGTCCTCAGACCCGTGTCGTATTTGTCAGGGGTTGAAGAACGGCGGGGCGTAAAGCAGCTCCATCACTCCCAACTCCATCCGCCAAGGCGGGTGGTGCATGGGTGGTCTCGCCTGTGGACCCAGCCGACGCTAGCCGGGGCCGCGTCCGAGGCTTTCCACTTCCTCACCCCTGGCGGCAGGCACGAGGATGGTGAGACTGTCGCCATGCTTGAGTTCTGTCTGCCCGTTGGGGGTCAGCCGCTGCCTGCCGCGCTGTAGCACCACCACGAGTGAGGCCTGAGGCCAGCGGACCTCGCAGACCCGCCGGCCTTCGTAGCCGACGGGAACGATCACATCCATCAGCCGATAGCCTTCGAGCGGGTTGCTCGCCTGAACCGCGTTGGGCACGGGGCCAGCGGGCAACTGGGCAACCTCCTGTGTCTCGGCCTCGGTGACCACGTGTCCGAGGCGGGCGGCGAAGGCTCGCATGACGTCCCGGTCTGATATCCAACCAACCATGGTCTGTCCGTCTGGACCCATTACCGGAAGTCCCGACTGGCCGTAGATTGCGAGCTGGCGGAGCGCCTGATCCAGGGTCTCCTCTCCGAACAGAGCCTGGAGGCTCGCGCTGGCTGGACCGCCCGTCTCGAGCGCCCCGGCAGATGCGGCGCTAGGATCAGGAGATGACGGTGAGACCGCCTCGGCCACCACAGCGGGCAGTCGTCTCATCACCTCCGAGACCCGCAGCTGCTGGAGCAGAGTGGCGGGCTTGGGACGGTCGATGTCGACCCCCCGGCGCAGCAGCTTGGTGGTGTAGATGGTCCCGTAGCTGAGATGCTGGGAGATGGCGGTGGCCACCGCGACCGCCAGCATCATGGGTAGGATCAGGGAGTAATCTCCCGTCATCTCCACAGCGGCGGCGATGGCGGTCAGGGGTGCCCGCGCCGCCGCCGCGAACACGGCTCCCATCCCGACCATGGCGTAGACTCCAGCCGCACCCGCACCAGAGCCCAGCATGTGGTGGGCGATCAAGCCGTAGGCCATGCCCAGGGTGGCCCCAATGAAGAGAGACGGTGCGAATATCCCGCCCGAACCGCCGATCCCCATAGTCAGGCTGCAGGCCACGATCTTGCCTGCGGCCAAGGCCACCAGGAACCAAAGTACATAGCCGCCCGTGACCGCCCTCTGGAGCACGGGGTAGCCCACTCCGTACATCTGAGGCAGTGCCAGTAGTAGCAGCCCCAGGGCCAGACCTCCTACCCCTGGCCGCAGCCACTCCGGACGGCCCCGCCAGAGCCAGTTCCAGAAGTCCTCCATCCTGTAGAGGACCTTCTGAAAGGCGATCCCGACAACTCCCGCGGTCAGTCCCAGGCCGATGCAGAGGAGGTACCCGGTGGTCGATGGCAGCACGAGATGGGGCAGGCTGAAGAAGGCGTGGGAGCCGAAGACAACCTGTCCCACGGCGTCTGCCGCCATGGACGAGATGAGGACCGCGACGAAGGCCTCAGTGGAGATCTCCCGAAGGATCAACTCCAGGGCGAAGAAGACACCCGCCAGGGGCGCGTTGAAGGTGGCGCTGATCCCGGCTGCTGCTCCACAGGCCACCAGCAGCCTCATCCTGGTCTCGGCCATGCGGACGACCTGGCCGAAGGTCGATGCCAGCGCCGATCCAATCTGCACGATCGGGCCCTCGCGCCCGACCGATCCGCCACCGGCTATGCACAGCGCCGAGGCCAGGGCTTTCACGACGGTGACCTGGGGGCGGATCCGGCCACCTCGCTCCGCCACCGCCATCATCACCTCGGGGACTCCATGCCCCCTGGCTTCGGGGGCCCAGAGATAGA
The DNA here is from genome assembly GCA_013044295.1 of Candidatus Dormiibacterota bacterium. Classification (GTDB taxonomy): domain Bacteria; phylum Chloroflexota; class Dormibacteria; order Aeolococcales; family Bog-877; genus AG-12. The sequence continues at coordinate 1,161 of JABEUU010000171.1, read as the reverse complement.
TGATGGGGCCATAGATCAGACCGGCGACGACGGGCGCGAGGCCGATGAACCAGATCCCGAGACCGGGAAAGTGAGGACTCGGAACGAGCCCGAACTGACCGAAGGTGGCACGGCCGGTGACCAGCCAGGTGAACAGGTAGATCAGGTACCGGAATGCCACCGCGCCCAGGCCTCCGCCCAATCCCACCAGGCCGGCCAGGAGGAAGATGGCGAGCCGAGTGCTCCTGATCCAGATGCCCAAGGCCCGCCACTGGGACTGGGAGACAGGTAGGGAAGCGGCTGAGCGCTCGGCTACCAAGCGAAGGCGAGATATCGAGAAGGTTGGCCTCAAGGTCGAGAGATCCCCTCCAGCAGCACATCCAGCGCCTGCCGGATGTTGGACCACCGGAATCCCGCGGGCGCGACAGCTCCGTGCAGCAGCAGGCCGTCACCGAGAGCCAGCAGGATGGAGGCGAAGGCGTTGTCGGGAATTGGTGTCAGCTCCCCGCTCTCTACCCCCTCCCGAATCCACTCCCGCAGGCGGGTCCTGCGCCTCTCCATCGCCTCCACAAACCGGTCCCGGACCTCCACCTCAGTGAGCATGACCGTCCACAGATCGGCCCGCACCTGCACCAGGGCGGGATCGCCCGCCCGCTCGAGCATGGCCCGCGTGAAGAGGCGCAGCCTCGCCCGCGGTGAGGCCCCAGAGCTCGCGAACTCATCCATCAACCGTTCCCAACCAGTGGCATCGTCATCAAGCAGGGCCAGCAGCAGCTCGCGCTTGCTGGCAAAGTACACGTAGAAGGCACCCTTGCTGACACCGGCCTCCGCGCAGACGGCGTCGATCGTGAGGTCCCGGTAGCCACTGCGCACGGCACACTTCCAGGCGGCCGCAATGAATTCCTGGCGGCGCCGCTGACGAGTGGCTGACGCGAGTTTGGGCATCCGGCGTCTTATGATACAAAGCAACCGACTGGTCGGTCATTGTTTCAGCCGAACCCGGGCGCCGCTTCCTTGTCTTCTGGCCGCTGGCGGGGACTTCTCGACGGGGTCCCCTCACCCTCGTCCCAGGTAACGACTCGGAGAGTCCGCTAGCGCACTTCCAAATGAGATGCCAAGCCGGGCTTCCCTGACAAAAGCCCGCTGCGGAGCATTACTTCTACGTAAACGGTGGCTTACGGT
>JABEUU010000170.1 GCA_013044295.1 Candidatus Dormiibacterota bacterium | reverse complement strand
TACTCCACCCCAGTCGTTCCTAGACCTCAGTGGACGCAGACGCGAGATTACCTCACGCCAACCGGCCTGCGTACGGTTGCGTAGGAAAATAGAGACGCTCGGCTCAGTCCCCCATGACGGTCGACCCGGTGGCGATTGCGACCAGCTTTCCCTGGTGGGTGACCTCGGTTGTCGCTACCACCAGCTTGCCCTGGTGGAGGGCCCGGCCCTGGGCCACAATGTCGTCACCATCTGGGGGGACCTGCGCCAGAAAATTGATTTTCACATCCAGGGCCCGGTAGCCGCTGCCAGGTCTGGCCAGGGACTGGCCCGCAGCTGACGTGGCCGACTCGGCGAGCAACCCCAGACAGCCTCCGCTCACCGTTCCCAGCTCGTTGGCCAACCACTCCGAGGCCGGCATGGAGAAGGTGATCTCGCCTCTCTCCGCCCGCGTCACCCGGATGCCCAGCAGGCGATCGATTGGGGGCCGGGGCCGCTCTCCCTGAGCCGCCCGGGACAGCACTTCCAGACCGTCGGTAGTGGCCGGGACCACCACCGATGCAGGCGGTGTCAGGGGCCTGGCCCAGGGGTCAGGGGTGTCCCATTCGGGCTCAGGGGTAGGCGGTGCGAGCTGAGGCAGGCCGCTGACGTCCATCGGGGGCTGGAGGAACACTCTGGACGTTCCGAATCCGAGTAACTCTCCGGCCGGGCCAGTCATCTCGGCAATCGCCAGCCCATGGCGTCCGGCGCTGTGCAGAACGGAGGCCCGGGCCGTCAACTCCCCTCCGGGTACGGGCATCTCCGCGAGGAATGTCATGGACATCTCGGCGGTCGAGAAGAGGACTCCCGGGGGCACCGAGGTGAGCACCGCTCCGGTCAGGGCGGAGTCTCCGAGCAGGACCAGCACTCCCGGATGGATCATCCCCTTGGGGCCGGCAAACCATGGACTCGCGGGCATCGTGAAGGTGACCGAGCGTCTGCCTATCTGGGTCAGCCGCCGGCCCGTCAGACGGGCGTTGGATGGAGCGCGCAGCCTCCCATCGCGGATTCCCCGCAGCTGAGCCATTCCCGTCAGCCGGAGGGCTGCCGGGTCGGCTGGGCCGCCGCGAACCGGTTCTTGCCACGGCTCGAGGTCGCTGGGTGGAAGCCCAGTCACGGCTGCCCTCCCTCCGGCGTGGCAGCCGTGCGGGGGCGCCGGCTCCCACAGCTGGGCGAGGCGGCGGTGGTCAAGCCCCCGCCTCTTGCGCCGGCACGTAGCTGGTGCGGTAGGAGGGATGGGTGAGGGTCAGCCGCGCCCTGGTGCCGTCCAGGAACGGCTGTGAGGCGGGGGCTGCGGTGAGGGCGTTCATGAAGTTCTCTCCTGAGATGCGGTAGAGCTGGCAGTCCTGGATAGCGGTCACAGTGGCGGTACGAGGGATCTGCTCCAGGAGCCCGATCTCACCAAAATAGCTGCCCGCGGCCATGACCCGCAGATGCTTGGGCTGGGCCCCCTCACCCAGCGCGCTGACATCAACCTGGCCGCTCCGGAGGATGTAGAAGGAGTCGGCCGGATCGCCCTCGCGGATGATCACGGTCCCGGCCGGACTGGTCTCCTCAGAACAGGCGCGAGCCAGCTGCTCCAGGACCGGGCGGGAGCCGGTGGCGAAGATCCCGAGCGTCCCCAGAAGCTCCACTTTGGCGCGGATCGCGGCCAGGCCCAGAACCGCCGCATCGTCCATCCGGTGCAACCAGGGGTAGGCAAGGGCTGCCAGGGCGGGAACCCCCAGGCCCATCAAGGCGAGCGTGGGATGCAGGCTGAGCGTGCTCTCCAGCAGTGCGGCCAGGATCGAGCCCAGGGAAATTGCCCCCAGCACCAGGGCGAAGAACACCCCGAAGACTCTGGCCACCATCTCGCTGGCGACGGAGCGTTGCAGGGCCGTGATTGCGAGCACATCCACCACCAGCGTGCCCCCGCCCCGGATCACCTCCAGCAAGAAGCCCAGCTCCGGGGAGTGCACGAAAATGAGCACGAAGGTGGGTACGCAGTACACCGCCATGCCCAGGGTTATCACGGCTCCGAGCCGCGGCATGGCCGCCAGCTGGTTCACCACCAGGGCGGCCAGGATGCCACCCACCCCGAGGGCGGCCAGTAGATAGCCGTAGCCGGTGGCGCCCGTGCCCAACTGGAGTTTGCTGACATAGACAAACAGCACCGTGTCGGTGCCATAGACGAAGCTGGCGAGCACGCTGAAGCTGACCAGCACCAGCACTGAGCGCGAGCCGCTGATCGCCTGAAGTCCCCGCCACATCTGGAGGAAGGGCCCAGCCCGGCCCGCCTCGCTGACATCACTTGGCCGCGAGCGGGCGCGCAGCGAATGCACCAGCAGGGCGGAGGCACCGAAGGTGGCGGCGTTGACCACGAAGACCAAGGTGGGGCTGCCCAGGATGAGGAGCAGGGCGCCAACCCCGGGCCCCACCACCACCACCAGGTTGTCGATGGTGCTGTTGAGAGCGTTGGCGGCGGTCAGGCCGTCTTCACCGGCCAGCTGGGGGATCATGGCCGCGACCGCCGGAG